>JAUVIB010000136.1 GCA_030592985.1 Calditrichaceae bacterium
ATGAGGCGTCGCTTCTATTGCATCGAGATACAGATCAAATTGAACTTCATACGTTTTTGGATTAAGTGGATTAAAAGCCCAATCACTTTTTGGATCATCGCGTAAATCTTTGTATTTATCATGTTTAAGAATAAAAGAAGAATGTCCCAATCCTTGTATCAACGGACTTATTTCAATATTTCGCTCGTTGGCATAATTACTGATTTTCTTCCACTCGCTTATACTCAATGCATCTGCCGATGCAATTTTAGGTTGGCGTTCATACTTTATTTTATCTTCCATTTCTGCAATAATAGCATTTACTTTATATTTGGCTAATTTATCTATTAGTTTATAATAATAATCGGTTTTTTCTAAATGGTGTTTTATGTCAAGATGGATTGCTCTATATGAAAGTAGAGGAAAATCTTTTATGCTGCACAAAGGCAGGTATACATCTTGCTCTTTAGCATCTTCCATGAGCTGTTCAAGCGTTTTAAATGCATAAAACAAACCGGCCATATCTTTGCCTGTAATGTTTATTTGTTTCCGGGAAATATCAAGTGTATACCCTTCAGCTTGCAAATCCAATGTTTTATCAATAGCGCAAATAATCTGTGCATTTGACTGTTTCTCCACGGTTTGGATGTTTTTCAATAAATCACCACGAACCGGAAGATCAATTTCGGGGGAGGTATAATAATGCAGAATGTCATCGTATTTTAATGTGCTGCTGCCTTTGATTTCAACCTGCTGCGGCAAGGGTAATAATTTAAAATCCCCTTGTTTTTCAATTAGAGATTGACATGAAAAGAATAATAGAAAATATCCTAATAGAAATAAGGTATAAAATTTTTTCATAATATTGACCTTTTTGATTTGAGTTATTTTATATAATAAATTACCATTTTTTAATTGAAAAAACAAAATATACACAGAAAGTATAGTAAATATTTTTTCTGAGGGAAATTTTAAAAATGGGGTTAATATGGGTGAACGAAATGGATATTTATAGGTTTGGTGATTGTGCTAAATAAAGCAAAATATCTTAACGTGGACGAGTCGTAACCAAAAAGGCGTTGTTATTTCTCCAACTCGCCAAAAAGACAAAATTGAAATTTTTGCTCAAAAAAGCGAGAAATTCATGACAAAGACACTAAGATTTTCTCAAGACAGCACTTGAAAAAAAATTGACGAGCAAAACAAGAAATATTCATAAACCACTAAATTTGTCATTCCTTCGAAAGAAGGAATCTAAATATTGAGAACAAGATATAATTTAAATAATTTCTATTATCATAATTCAGATTCCGGCTTGAAACATACCGCCGTGCCTAAGGCAGGAAAGCATTTTGAATGACAATTTTAAACGACTTTTCTATATCGACAATCCCGAATCGGTCGGAATCGATTTGCGCGCCCAAGTACCTCAATGATTTATGTAGAACATGTAGAATTATACCTGCTCGTTTTTTAAAAAGGTGCTTAATTTTAGAAACTCAAGTTTATACTTATCCAACTCGCGGAGATTCTTAAATCTTATTCTGCTCTCTTTTAGTTTATGAGAATCATACGTTTCAGCAAAGTCAATAATAGTTGTATATGTATCAAAAAGAGAGATATCATCTGTTGGATCGAATAATAATAAAGCGTTGCTTTGGTGGGGGATTGGTAGTATGGTGCTGATTATCACGGGCTCTTCGATAGGTTTATTACTATCACCCGAATAAAGAGTGTGAGGAATAAAACTTTCTTGTTTCCATGTCCATAAAAGTTTATCCAACAGCTGAGTGCTTTGATCTTTCTTGCAAAATATTGTGCAAGTTAATTCCTGAGTGTAAAGTTTTTCAGTAATATCGCATATATAGCGCGGTTTATTATTGACAGGGAGGTCAATAAAATATACTATCTTATTATTCACTAAAAGCGTTTTCCAATTTCTAATCTAATACCGATGGTAGAATAATTGTTAGTTTCCCCGATTTTCTTATCAAACTTCATGTAGCGGTATTCAAGAGTCAATCCGAAATAAGATCCCGGATTTATGGTAGCGTCTACTCCAATACCGGCAACGATTGTATACGTTAAGGCATATTGATTCCCGATTGGCTCGCCTTCCGGATTTATATCATATTCGGGGAAATTCATTCCGTATACCAAACCTCCGCCAATATTATAGAATGGGCGAATCGAATCATCTAACTCTAAAGGAAGAATCCGTTTTTTTGCCGTAACGATAAGATCAATGAGAAAAGCATTATTGCGTTTATTAAGTGTTATTGGATAGCCGTAATAATCATAATACTCAATCTGTTTACTGTCCCTTAGCATGTACCCGTCAATGCGTCCGCCGACATGCCAGAAATTACCATAAGGAAGTTCATAAAATGCACCGATTCCAGCCCCTTGTTCTATCATTCCAAACATTCCTCCAACCAGATTTTTGTGTGTCGGATTAAACTCATCAATGATATATTCATCAAACTGAGCCAAAGTGAAAGTTGGGATAATTAATAATAAGAAAAAGAGTTTTTTCATTAAATACGCTCCATGATTGCTAATCAATTGGGTCTGACGTACATTTATTATTCTAAAATATATCTGTTTAATTATACTATATCAATAATATTCAGTTCCAGTTTAAATAAATTTCAAAGATACTATGTCGTCAGATTGTTGAATTTATTTCAACCAGATATAAAAAAACCCTTTTCAAACGAAGTAGAAAAGGGGCTTATAATCAACGGGTTAATTAATTAACGAAATAAAGCTTTAATTGCTCCCCATGTCCGGAAAATACCGGAAATATTTGGGTGAACAATCATAGTATCGGTTACCTCTAATACTTCGCCATTCTTTTTTAATACTTTAATTTTATAATATTTAGGTTTAACACTTTTAAAAACGATATCCTTGTCTATATATTTATAGATATTTCCCGGACCTTCACAGTTTACTGTTTTTAATTTAATAAAATTCTGGCTGTCATTACTTCTTAAAACAATAAAATTGTCAGCATCAATCTCAGATTTAGTAACCCATTTCAGCTCAACACGGTCTTGCTGTGGTTCTGCGCTGTACTCCGAAAAAATAGAACCGGAAAAAGCCGCTGAGGTAAAAGTTAGAAATATTAAGAAGCTTAGTATGTGCCGAGTCATGATATCCTTTTAAAATTTACCGAAACACCCTTAATATAGCGTTTTATTGATAGATGTCAAATTTTCTTTAAACAAAAATATTTCTTTTTTGTCAAATAATGAAGGTGATATAAGTGCCAAAGAATTAGATAAAGCAATTTTATGGATATAAATAAAAATATCATCTTCAATTTTAGCGTATATTGAATCTGAATGGCTGAAATATTTTGCTGGCAGAAAGGTTCCTTTAATGATACCACAATCAATGAATCCATATACTTTATCTCCTTGAGTGAAATCCATTTCCTTATTGGAAATAATAATTTCAAGTTCACGCGAAAGAGAATTAATTCTCCTGACATAGCCTTGCAATTCTCTGCCATTTTTTTTAAAGATTACTTTCGAAAATTTTTTTACAATATTTAATTGGTGTCTGCTTACATGAATCACCATTTTGAGTTGTTTTAGATTTTCAATCTTTAATATGGTTGAGTAAGGTGGAATAGGTGAATTTAGTTCATAATTTAGTTCAGTAATAGTTCCTGTTAATGGTGCTCTTAAATCCTTCGGAGTGTATTCACGTCTATTTGTGATAATCCACAGGCTTCCCAGTAGATCATTATATTTAATATTATCTCCTTCCTCTACATGCAGCGATATAAGCAAGGAGGAGTCAGCTACGGATAAACTGTTTGATTCGATTGGTTCAGGATTTCCGCTGATGGGTATGAAAACTTGTTTTTTTATGTTTTGAATTTTAACCGTGGACAAGGAAGATGTTTTGTTTGCCGGAATCTTTTGTTTCTGTTGGTTATTGCAAAACCATAAAAAAAACATAAAAAACAGCAGGCTAATTCTTTTCATATAAAAATTTAATATTTCGTGATATTAGTGTGATAATTATAGTTTATAATTGATCTGTAATATTTAAAGATAAATATAAAAATGAACGATCTTTAAAACAAAATAAATTTTTTATTAATTAAAATGAAAAAACGGGAATAAAATAAATTTAACATCGGTTTTAGTATATTAATTGAAATAAATATAGTTAAATAAAAAAATCAAACCAAGCGAATAGGGGGGAAACCTATGAAGAGGAAGACAGTAGTAAATGCAGTAATGATGATGGTATTAGCTTTTTTTGTTCTACAAATGCCGGCAAATTCAGCATCAACAAAAAGTAATAAAGCTTTTGACGCGTCATCAGGGACAAAAGGTACATCATTAGCATTGAAATGCGCTGGCGATAAACCTGCAAAAAGCAGTAAAACAGCTAAAGATAGTAAGTGCGGCGACGGGAAATGTGGCGATGCTAAATCTGCAAAAAAGGTCACCGTATCTGAAAAAGACTGTCAAGGGAAAGACTGTAAAGGCAAAGATTGCGACGGGAAATGCGGTGATGGAAAATGTGGTGACGCTAAATCCGCCAAAGCAGATAAGTCAGCAAAGAAAAGCACAAAATCTGCAAAATGTGGTGATGGGAAATGTGGTGCAGGAAAGTGTGGTTGATAATAATTAGTTTTAATTAATTAATAAAAGCCGGGAATCATTATGATTTTCGGCTTTTATTTTGTCCAAATTAATAAACATAAAAAGTAACTCTTTTCTGAACGATTGTTTTTTCAATTCCAATAATCACGAAGAGTTTTTCTTGGAATTCAATATATTCGACTACTTAAATATCAAACCAAAACAACCTGATTTACAAAAACATCTGATAAATATTCTAAGTTAAGATATAGTTTCCAGTGTAAATGAACGTAGATATTAACTAATTGCCTGTTATTTATATAAAAATCACTGAATTATTTTTAATCTTGGATTAAGAGAGTAATTATTTTAAATTGAGAAGAGAAATTGTAATACAAAGAGGAAACGAGATGGAATATAAAGATTTTTCAAAATCCAATGTTAAAGTTTCACTCCTTGGTTATGGGGGTTGGGGAATCGGTAAATCCATTTGGATAGGCGCCGATGATGAGGAGTCTAAGAAATCACTGAATCTCGCCATTGAAAACGGGGTGAATTTTTTTGATTCGGCCTTTGTTTATGGTAATGGACATAGCGAAAAACTGATTGGTGAGGTGGAAAAAGAGTCGGGTAAAGAATTATTCATTACGTCCAAAATTCCTTCAAAAAAATACGAGTGGCCAGCGGCTGATGATTCAACGCTAAAAGAATCTTTTCCGCGGGAACATATTATCCGAATGACCGAACGAAGCCTGCGCAATCTAAAAAGGGATTATCTTGATCTGCAGCAGTTTCATGTTTGGAATGACCTCTGGGCGGATGATGATGAATGGAAAGAAGCGGTTTTAAAATTAAAACAGGATGGGAAAGTCAGGTTTTTTGGAATTTCAATTAACGATCACCAGGCGGAAAACGGAATCGAAGCCGGTAAAACGGGTTTAATCGATTCGTTTCAGGTTATCTTTAATCTATTCGACCAATCACCGGCTGACAAGCTATTTTCTTTTTGTAGTGAGAATAAAATCAGTGTGATTGCCCGGGTCCCGTTTGATGAAGGAGCTTTAACCGGTTTAGTGACACCCGAAAGTACCTTCCCGCATGGAGATTTCCGTAATCAATATTTTGGGGGAAACCGCAGAGAGGAAGTTTGGCGCAGGATGCAGGCCATACAAGAGGATGTTGCGGGAGAAACGGAATCTTTAGCGGAAGCGGCACTACGATATATTATAAGTTTTGACGCAGTAACAACGGTAATTCCCGGAATGAGAAAGCCGAAAAATTTGCTCTCTAATGTAAAAAGTATTGAAAAAGGGAGCTTATCAACGGAGCTATTGAAACAGTTGCGAAATCATCGTTGGATTCGGAATTATTATTTATAGTTTCCTGAAAATAATCGTTACTTTAAATGGTTAATAAGCTCATATACATTTGAGTTGAATAGCGCTATTGGTTGTCATAAAATCCGATTTTGAATATTATTGAATTTAAACTGTATCATTTATTGAGTGTTTTTTTTATCAGAAGGGAGAATAGATGGATAGTGTCAATTATTTAATGGAACCGGTGATTGTCTGGTTTGTTATCGGATTAATTTTATTGATTTTGGAATTTGCATTACCCGGGTTGATTATGGCATTTTTTGGTGTTGGCGCCTGGGTTACGGCGTTGGTCTGTTCCATCTTTGATTTAAGCCTTACCGGACAGCTTTTAACCTTTATTATTTTTTCGGTATTAGCTATCATATTATTAAGGAAAAAAATTAAAGAGAAATTTTTTAATGAGAACAAAAATACAGAAGATGTGCTTAGCGATGAATTTATTGGTAAAATGAGTGTCGCAGTGACCGATATTAGCGTTATATCCGGAGGCAAGATTACTCTCAAGGGGGCCCAGTGGGAGGCGAAATCGGATGTAGATATTAAGGAGGGTGAAAATGTTGAAATAATCGGCAGGGAAAATATTGTACTGCTGGTAAAACCGGTATTTCAATAGTTTTTACTTTATTCAGATAACAGATGATACCTAAAATAGGCAGTTCCAAACAATAAATAGAATATTGATATCAGATTTAAAAAAGGAGGTAAGGATGCAGCCAACAGCCATTATTTTAATAGGGATAATTATTTTCATCTTCATTATGTTTATTTCAACCATTAAAATTGTTCCCCAGCGCCAAGCTTTCATTGTTGAACGTCTTGGGAAATACCGCACTGCATTGCAGGCCGGTTTTCATATTATTTTACCTTTTGTTGACAAAGTTTCCTATAAACACAGTCTGAAAGAACAAGCGATTGATGTGGCTTCACAGACTTGTATTACCAAGGATAATATTTCTGTTGAAGTGGACGGTATACTTTATCTTCAGGTAATGGATCCGAAAAAGGCGTCCTATGGGATTGATAATTACCATTATGCTTCTATTCAGATTGCTCAAACGACGATGCGCAGCATTATTGGAAAGATGGAATTGGATAAAACTTTTGAAGAACGGGATGCCATTAATACGACTATTGTAGCAGCTGTGGATAAAGCGAGTGATCCATGGGGAGTAAAAATAACCCGGTATGAGCTTAAAAATATTACGCCGCCGCAGAGTATTAAAGACGCCATGGAGAAGCAAATGCGCGCCGAACGTGAGAAAAGGGCTATTATTGCGGAATCACAAGGTGATAAACAAGCTAAAATTAATCGTGCCGAAGGCGATAAACAGGAGCTGATCGCGCGTTCCGAAGGGGAGAAACAGAAGAGAATCAATGAAGCGGAAGGGAGTGGTAGGGAAATTGAACGGGTTGCCTCCGCAACGGCACAAGGTATCAGAGAAATTGCTCTCGCTATTAATGAAAAGGGTGGAATGAATGCCGTAAATTTACGTGTAGCAGAGCAGTATCTTGGTGAATTTGGTAAATTGGCCAAAGAGGGTAATACTTTGATTATACCATCTAATTTATCTGATGTAGCCGGCATGGTATCATCAGCCGTGTCCGTATTCAAAAATATGGATAACAAAAAAAATAAGATCGTTTAATTGAAACCTTTTCATTTCCTGCTCGTAAATAATTAAAAATTCAGAAGGAGCAGAGAGATGAAAGAGACCATTCAAATCATTGTCGTATTTATTCTTGCCGTACCTTTTATGTATATGGCATTCGATATTACCAGAGATGTTGTTAAAGAATCCGGAAA
>JAUVIB010000162.1 GCA_030592985.1 Calditrichaceae bacterium
AATGATCTGGAACCGTACATAGTTTCGGATAATTTACGTAACCAATTAAGTAAAAAAGGTATTCAATGGGTTAATGATTTCCATAACCCTGAAAATATCCTTAAAAAGATTTTAAAAAATATCGATAGTCATATTTTATTTCAACGGAGTTATAAGTGATTCAAAACGCTCACATTTTTATAACCGGCGGCGGCGTATTTATCGGTTCTACCCTGACAGACCAGTTTATTGAACATAATCAAATTACTATTTATGATAATTTTCACAGAAATGCTCTAAAAGATAAGCCTTTTATTAACCATAAAAATATAAATATTATTGAAGGTGATGTTCTAAACTATGAGCATTTATCAAAAGCGATGAAAGGGGCAAATTATGTTATTCACGCTGCGGCAATCGCCGGTATAGACACTGTTATAAAAAGTCCCACCAGAACATTAAGCGTCAATATGATCGGTACGGCCAATACTCTAAAAGCAGCCTCGGAACTGCCCCATTTAAAACGATTTATCGATTTTTCAACATCTGAAGTATTCGGTTCTCAAGCATTCAATTCTAAGGAAAGTGACATAACTGAAATTGGTACTGCCGGCGAGGCGCGTTGGGTTTATGCTGTCAGTAAACTTTCAGGAGAGCACTTAACGCATGCCTATTACAATGAATTTAATATGCCCAATGTTACCGTTAGGCCATTTAATGTATATGGACCAGGCCAGGTTGGTGAAAGCGCCATGCATAAATTTATCGAACAGGCGATTCAGGATAAAGAAATTGAAATATATGGTGACGGTAGTCAAATCCGTGCCTGGTGCTATATTGATGATTTTATTGAGGGTATTACCTGTTGTATTGAAAATCCTAAAGCCATCGGTGAATCTTTAAATATCGGAAATTCGAGAGCAGTGGTTACAATTTTCGGATTAGCGCAGACTATATGCCGTATTTTAGATTCGAAATCACAAATTATTTTTAAACCCGCACTTTCGGCTGATGTGGAATTACGAATTCCTTCCATAATTAAGGCCCAGGAATTATTGGGTTTTACCGCAAAAACTGAGCTGGATGAAGGGATAAAAAGGACTGCTGCATGGTTCAGAAAACAAATTTAATCCGCCTGTCAAAACCCTTAATTCCGAATAAGGGAATCGAAGACCTGACAGTCGTACTAAAATCTGGTAACCTGGTAAGAGGCGCATATACAAAGCAATTTGAAAACTCCTTAAAAGAGTATCTCAATGTAAATCATGTTTTCCTCGTCTCTTCAGGTACTGCCGCTCTACACAGTGCACTTCTGGCCATGAATATAAAACCCGGTGAGGAAGTTATTCTTCCGGCATTCTCATTTCCGGCAACAATTAACGTTGTTGAACTACACGGAGCAAAACCCGTACTTGTTGATATTTCATTAGAAACTTTTTGTATTGATTTTAATCAAATTGAAGAAAAGATATCAGCCAATACAAAAGCCATCATGCCGGTTGATGAATTTGGAACTATGGCGGACATGCCGGGAATCATTAAACTGTGTGATAAACACAATTTACTTTGCATCGAAGATTCTGCCTGCGCTCTCGGCAGCGAAGTTGATAACAATAAAGCCGGGTCTATGGGAGATATCGGCTGTTTTAGCTTTCATCCCAGGAAAATCATAACGAGCGGAGAGGGCGGCGCCATCGTATGCAATGATGAAAATTTAGCAATTAAGTTGAATGCCATAATGAATCATGGTTTTTCTTCATCCACAACATATCCACCCATACCCGGAATGCCGGGATTAAACTACCGCTTAACGGATTTTCAGGCGGCTTTGCTATTACCTCAATTCAATATTTTGGATACCATTATCAAAAAAAGACGTAAACAAGCGGAACATTACAATAAATTATTTGGAAATCACCCGTTTTTAAGAATCCCAAAAATTCTAAAACATCAGCGGCAGACATTTCAGACCTATCATATTATGTTAGACAAGAGATTTAACCGAAACCGCATTATTAAATTACTGCGGAATAAAAATATTGAATCCGGCTTCGGTGCACATGCATTGCATATACTCCCCTATTTTAGAGGGAAATACAATTTTACCGAAACAGAGTATCCCAATGCCCTATCGGCCTTTCAGCAGGGTCTTGTTTTGCCGCTCGGGCATCATATAGATGAAGAAATAATTTCCTGCATAGCCAATACACTTTTAAAAATTATGGAAAATTATGATGTCACTGAATCTTAAGCGGATTGAGCGGCTTATTGAACAATCCATCACACATTTTGATCTGAATCTAAATAATCTATCGCTTATTACGGAAGCGGCTACGGGTATTTATTTTATTACCCCGATCATTGCAGCTTCAACAGGTGCAAAAGTTACGGCATTCGCCAGAGACACGAAATGGACGTCGGCCGATGAAGCCATTGACTACACGAGAGACATGGCGAAACGCTTTAACACTCTTGGAAATATTCAATTCACAAAAAAACTGTCTGAAAAACATATTTCAAAGGCGGATATTATTACTAATCTTGGCGCAGTCCGTCCCATTAATCACTCAATTATTTCAAAAATGAAGCCAACTTCCGTTATTCCTCTTTTTTGTGAACCATGGGAAATTCGGCCGGATGATATTGACCTGGAATTATGCAATAAAAAAGAAATTTTCGCTGTCGGCACCAATGAGGACGCACCTGAGTTAAAAGTATTCGATTATACTGCTCCACTCATTTTAAAAATGTTATTTGAAGCTAAACTCGAAGTATATAAAAACAGATTTTTAATATTGAGTAATGATAAATTTGGACAGGTAATTGAGAGAACGTTATCCAATAACGGCGCCGTTGTGAAATCCGTTGCCTTTAATACACAAAGTTTAGACTTGAATAAACACGACCATTGGGACGCTATAATTATTGCTGACTATATATACAAAGAAACGATAATTGGAAAAAACGGTATTTTAACGCCACAAAATATCATGGACTATTTTCCGGACACAACTATTATCCAATTTGCAGGAAAAATTGATGACATCAGTTTAAAAAACAACCAGATTCCATTCTACCCGGATATAACAGTTCCGACATACCGTATGGCTAAAACTTTTGATTTTCTCGGCCCTCAACCCGTAATTGAGCTGCATACCGCCGGCCTAAAAACCGCTGAAATTGTTTGCAACCTACGCAAAATAAACACTTTTCAGGAGACTATAAAAAGTATAGAAAAACTCTCTATTTGTAGTCGGGTATTTTAAAATGCCAGACAGAAAAGACCTTACCCGTAGAACCATGCTTTACTTATTAGCTCAAATTTTCTCCAAATTAACCAATTTATTAATCATTCCCTTATTTGTTATTTACCTTTCTCAAAAATCATACGGAATTGTAAATATTAGCTATATTTATATTTCTTTTCTAGGACTATTGATGATTTCGGGTATGAACGAAGCTTTTATCAGGTTTTATACTAGAGCAAAAGTCAAACGACTTAAAGGAATGATCATTACTTCAATATTTTTAATAACTACAGTAATTGGTATAGTATTAATTAGTGTTCAATTGTTAATTGATGATACTCTGGCAACCCTATTATTTGATTCACCAGACTATAAGAAATTAATTCTTTTTATATTGGCAATTGGTTTGATTGACAGCTGGAATCAGTTAACGTTGGTTTTACACATATCGGAAAAAAATATTAAACGATATACTATCACTTTACTTTTAAAAATGATATTAAATCTGCTATTTAATGTCTATTTTTTAATATTTCTTGAATTAAAAGTAGAGGGTGTATTATTAAGTTTTTTTCTCAGCTCACTTATCTCAACTCTATTTAACGCAAAATATATTAGAGAGCGTAGTCATTTTGAAATTAATAAAAGATTATTGATAATAATTATGCGATATGGATTCCCCTTTTTATTAACATCAATTTCAGTACAACTACTTTTTCAAGTAGATCAGATTTTACTTAAATTTCTCATAAGCCTTGAAGCAGTTGCAGTTTATGGAGTAGCCTATAAAATAGGATCTAGTATCCAATATATAAGCAACTCTTTTACAAACGCCTGGTTCCCGCATCTATTCAGCATGAAGATAAGGGATATTAATAAAGAGATTTCAAAAATGTTTCTAAATTATATATTTTACTTGCTGCCTTTTTTAACTGCCCTGACAGCAGGTAATTTTTACATACTCCCACTTTTTATTCCAACTGAATATAGCCAGGTGATTTCTATTATTCCATGGATTTTATGGGGATATTTTTTATTCGGCTTGTTTGATTTTTTTAGCGCCGTCTTAAGAATTAAGTTGGAAAGTAGAAAAATATCATTAATAACGACATACGGCGCTTTACTAAACATACTTCTCAATTTGCTTTTCATCAAAATATTCGGAATTATCGGGGCAGCCGTAGTCACATTTATAAGTTTTTTATTTATATTAATTTTAACTTATTATTACAGCAATAGATTATTTAAAGTAAACTACGAGTTTTCGAAGTTGTTTAAACCCGGTTTCATTTATGGAGTTTTATTATTGATATCCATATTTTTTTCATTTTCAGACCAAGTTACAAATGTGATTTTCGGTGCATTATTCATAATATTTATTATCAGCAGTCCTTTCTTGTTTGGATTTCTCAGTTTTAAACAAATTAAAACACTATTTAGGTGAGTATAATTACCATATTTTTTCACGTATATAAATACCTTGGAGTAATAAGTGAGTTGGATTTTAGGTTATATCGGACCTGGCAAGGTTAATATTTCTTTACGAAAATACCACCATACTCCATTATATAAGATAGATGTTAATCATACACATATTATAACGGGCGGAAATAGTAAGACTTGTTTTCATATTAAAACTGATAAAGAATCGGGTTGGATTGTCTCCGGAGTTGGATTAAAATTAGGTATGACTTCAGTTAAGTTATTTTCCTATGATGATTGGGTTGATTTTTTATTTGATCAAAATCCTGATTTTAATAAAATTGACGGGCACTTTATTGCACTAAAATATCAAAACGGATTAATTAAATGCTATAATGATCAACTTGGTTTAAGAACTATTTTTATAACAAAGATTAAGAACGGAATTCTTTTCTCAACCAGATTAGATTGGGCTGCTCAATTATCTAAAATTTCAGAGATTGATTTCAAAGAGTTTAGTTCAATCTGGCTATCATCCAGCCAAATTTCACATAAAAACCTCATTAAGGGGATCCATAGATTATCTCCCGGCGGGAAAGCTGTCATTACAAAAGATTCACTTAATCTTGAAAAAAAACCATGGTATCCTGATAAAAATCCTTTATCTTCATTAAACTGTCAACAAGTTTTAAAATCATTTTTAAAACTTGACAGTAAAAGTAATGAACCTTTATCATTGGGACTCTCCGGTGGTTTAGATTCGAGAGTTCTATTATCTTTATTCCTCAATAATAATGATAAAAATCATTTTGTACATACATTTGGCCAACCCGATGAACCGGATATCATAGTTGCTTCAAGAATAGCTGCTAATGAAAGCCTGCAACTATCTTACTATAATGATCCTTTGCCTGATTTAGAGAAAATGATCAACTTAATGAGTGATTATGCTTCAAGAACATTCGTAATTGAACCAGTTTCTTCGATATTTAAACTTAAGTATTATTATTATCTTGAAGAACAAAATAAGATTGCAATCGATGGAGCATTTGGAGAGATGGCCAGACGGCAATATTCCATAAAATTATTATTTTTTGGAAAAAAGGATCTGATTGAAGGCAACATTAAAAAAATAGCAAAACACTTCATTGTTAATCGCCCGACAATATTTACGCAAGATGTATATAATATCATGAAAAACGGTTTAATAGATACCATATCATCCGAATGGCAAAGCATGCCCGATATCAAAACTTATGGGATCGAAAACTTCATTGATTTATTGAATATTAGAAATAGACTACCATTCTACCAAGGCACGGAACAAGCTCGTTTAGACGAAGAAATAATTTCATATATGCCATTTGCACAACCTACATTTTTAAATAATATTTTAATAATGTCACCTGAGCAAAAAAGAGATGGAAAATGGTTTCGCAGTCTTATCAATGAGAACCGGCCTTCTTTAAAAAAATATCCTCTGGTAAAAAATAATATTTATTACCCCTATCAACTCAATACGATCTCTGCGGCTATTTGGAAAAGAGCAAAAGTTAAATTAGGATTGAACTATACCGATGATTTATCACACCTCATCTTGCAGCCTATGAAAGAGTTTATTTTTGATATAGTTAACTCTTCTGAGGTAGTAACATATCCTGCCTATAATCATGTTTATATTAAGCATATTATAACAAATTATTATAATGGGAATAAGGAACAAGCTGATTCAATTATTTGGTGGCTCACATTTGAATTATGGAGAAAGAGTTTGACAAATAAATAATTCATATAAAATATTTTCTAAAGAATATTTTATTGCCTTGATGATAACATAAATAATGGCAGGAGTTACTCTGGGATATAGATTATCTCTCGTTGCGCTAACGTATCAGCTACAATTTTATCCACATCTAAATTCTTTTCCGCTTCATAAACATCATTTAATTTTGCATTAATTATCGGCTGTTTGGGCATAAAACGTGAGCAGGCGTCATCATGAGGTAAAATTGAGATATCATAAGTTCCGATTTCTCTGGCTTTATCCATAATTTCATTTTTATCCAAACCGATTAACGGACGAAGCACCGGCAGATTAACAACATCATTAATAGCGCGAATATTTGCTAATGTTTGTGAAGCAACCTGGCCGAGAGAATCACCGGTCGCAAGAGCGTTAATATTATTTTCTTCTGCCACCTTTTCCGAGATACGCATCATAAAGCGACGGTATAAGATAATCCGCATTCGGTCAGGACTATTTAACACAATCTCTTCCTGAGCCTCGGCAAATGGAATCATATGTACTTTCGCCTGAAATTGAAAATTATTTAATACTCCAATGAGCGATTTTACTTTTTCGATGGACGCCTGTGATGTGTATGGATGAGAATGAAAATGAATATACTCACAACGAGCGCCTCGTTTCATGGTATAATAGGCCGCTATGGGAGAATCCAGCCCACCGGAAATCA
>JAUVIB010000013.1 GCA_030592985.1 Calditrichaceae bacterium
CAGACTCATTAATTAAAGAATTTAGCCTTGGCTATAAATCTATTTTTATTCGAGCCGGATTATGCTATAGGAATCAATATCAAACACAAGAATAGTAGAAAAACCATTTATAGAGATCTTTAGCTTGATATCTTTTTCTGATTCGGATATGATTTGAGATAAGTACCGGGGTTTTTCACCTTCCTGATAGGGAATTGCCACAACTACAAAACGATAATTCTGCTGCCGGTGGAGTGGACGAATCGAGACAAATCGATTAAACTGCGTCGTGCTTGTCCGAGTAGCCTTGTAGGTGGTTTCATGCTGTTCAAAACATATAACACGATTGTCTTGTTTTGCCGGATGTAAAAACTGCACATCCAAGCGGGCGTTTTCGTTGATGATTTGAAAAATGCCCTCTGGATTTTCTGAGACCTGTCCTTCATAATGCATCAACCATTCAAGCTGCCTGAAATTATCCGCTTTGATATCGTCAACAATCACAACAAATTTATTATCGATAAGAGTAATATAGCGGCGGAAGGTGTTTAAAAGATCACCATAGGCGTTGTCCGCTTCACCTATAGCAAACTGCAATTCGGGAGAAGATTTGAAATTTATAATTCGACCCTGAAACCTCTCACCATATCCCTGTCCTTGTCCGTCTATCAAAAGAGTGTTATGAGCTATTGTGTGATTTCCCTCGAAATCCCATCGGCGATCTTTAAACTCGAAAAATCCAAGATAATGTGCGTACGGCCAAACGTGTTGATCGATTAACAAAGGTTTTCCATAGGCGTGAAGAATGAACGAGTTCAGGTCAAGGTGGGAGTGGTTTGCGGTGCTTTGCCCTGTTTTAAGTCCCACAAAAATTGCATCTTTTTCCCAGTTGCTGCGCATGGTGGCCACCTGGATACCGCGGAAATGTTTGCCCAAAGTTAAAGTATCCGGCTTTTTTGATGTGAAATTAGGATCGTAAAAAAGAATATCCTGGATAGTGCTTCCGACATCTTTTTGAGAGCTCCATTGCCAGTATGGATTTTGAAACTGAGATGCAAAAAGAGACATGATCCAGGGGCGGGGGGGACCGGCATTGCAGTCGCTGAAATTAAAACTATCGCCTGCGGGAGTGCGGGTATAAAGCCCGAAATTTCCTGTTGCTGCTAAGAATGGAAGTTTGAATAAATCAACTGAACCATTAGAGATGTTATTCATGGCCTCGACGAACATGATGGCCTGTCCGATACCGTATCCCCAATAACTAACACCCTCATTCCAACCGCCATCAATACCGCCGTGACTGAGGACATCAGCAACTCCATCAATTGCAAAATTGAGATTCTCTTTTACATTGGGCGCTTTCTCCAGTAAAGCCAGAGCTACAACGCCTATCTCGCCGCAGATGACCGAGCGCCAGTTGTGTTCGGCGTGGGTCCATCCCTCGGATTTTGTTGAATAAACCTGGTGGAAAGGTATGAGCGCCTGTCTGATTAATGTTTCTTCAATATTTACCCGTTCAACCGGCGTCAGCATCGGATAGAGCCAATCATAACACAATGCCAAAATGTAACCTACACCTGCAACGCCCAAATCGACAGTCCTTGGTTTATGTTCGTCGTATACCCAGTCAGACCATTGGATCATTTGGCTGATAATTTTTCTGGCATAGTCCGCGTATTTTTTCTCCCTGGTTATTACAAAGGCAAAGGATAATTTTTCTGATTCATTTCTTGCAACGTAACGAGAGGCATTGTAATCTGAATAGTCGGGCACTGGACGAGCTAAAATTGAATCGCACTCAGATAAAAATGTCAGAATACGAGGCGAATCTGAGTGATATTGTTGATAGAGTTGCTCTGCTCCATGCGAATCAAAATATAATCGGGGATGGCTGGAATTTTCCGGAATTTTCCATTTATCTAATTGTTTAAAGAAATCTGTTTTTGACTGAGCTGATAAAGAAACGTATATAAAGAGCAATATAAAAGTTGAACACAATAATAGTTTTCTCATTTAATATTCCTAAAAAACTTTTTCCGGATTTTAATGAAAAGAGCAGCCCTCATTATCTAAAATAACATGGATTCGATATCTGGTACTACGAACTTTCGTTATAACGGTTCAAAATATGATACTATTTTTCCTGATCATGTGATAAAATCTTCATTGGAATCTCTTCTTTCTCAAATCCAGGGCCATTCCAGCTTAATGTTAAACCTTGTCCACCCAGCATTTGAAAATATTTAAGAGCGATTTTATGTTTACCTGTGCGCAATGCTATGGTAGCATCCTCTTCTAAGAAAGCATGTGCTCCATCATGATTGATAAGTTCCTGACCATCCAGGTAGAGTATACTGCCATCGTTGGAACCGAGATAAAATGTGTATTTATCATCTTTTGGAATATGGATATAGCCTTTAAAAATAAAAGCAAAGGATGTATCGCGCATTCGATTATCGATATTAATATTCTCAACAACACCTTTGGATTTCATATTCAGATTGGCAATTCCCGCAACGTTTGAAACAGACCCTTCATAATATTGAAAAATTAATCCTTTCCCTGTTTTAATGGGAGTGTTGATAGCAGGCTGAAAGATATCTGTTCCTATATACGTTGTAATAAGTTCGCTTATGGTTTTCCCTTTAGTTTTAGCCTGTACCCATAAAGGTGTCGAGCGGGAAACAGTGATTGCTCCGGTATACAATTTATCCGGCATTTTGCGGTTTAGGCTGTAATAAATTTTAGCGTTTTTATCCGCGCAGGAGAGTTCAACAATACCGCTGCTGTCAGTCTTAATGATTGGCTTTTGTGTAGCTTCACCATAGATCCAATCTAAATTCAAACGGGTAATCTGGGTTGTGGCAAGACCGATATTTTTTGAGCGGTCACCGGCACAATGTCCAAGAAGAATATGGTCTCCGACGAACTCAATGGCAGTATAACAGTACCAGCCGTTTGGATTACTTTCGAGGGTTTTATTTTTTTGCCATGTTTTACCTTCATTTTTTGATATGGCTAGATTAAAGGGTGTACGCTTTCCTCCGTCCCGGATCGCTTTATAATTATTATTCCAGACAAGCACCAGATCTCCGGTTTGTGGAATACGTTCAATGGAGGCCGGCGAGAGCGGAGATTTAATATTGCCCGGTTTAAGGGTAGACCAGCTCTCTCCCTGATTGGAAGAATAGGAAATATATTGTACACCGGATTCGGTACGACAGAAGAGCATCAAACGGCCGTCCTTCAGCTCAACAAGTCCCGGTTCCTGTGTAGTTGCCTGATCGGGATTTGCAGCATCTTTACTCCTGCTCCATGTTTTTCCTTCATTGTCGGAATAGTAACATCTGATTTTTCCGATATTTGTTGTTTCCGTTTGCGGGGTTTTATGAAGAGATGTGGGAAATATCAATCTACCGGATTTTAGTCTGATTAGACGGTCATTATTTACAACAAAATATCCCTTGTCGGGAATACATCTTATCGGCTCACTCCAGCTCTTTGCTTCATCGTCAGAGGTTCTTAGATAGGGGATACAATCAGATTCAGAATTTTTTCTTAGATAAAATAAGGCAATCCGCTCACCTGATAAGCGAATAAGTGAAACGGACATAATGTTCATTCCGCCTTCATTTTCAAGAATGTTTACATCTTCCGGTGTCCATGTTTTCCCTTCATCAACGGAATAGCGTCCGGCGAGATGAGCGCCCGCATTATCTCCGCTGCCTTCGGTGAAATGAGTATAGATAAAAAGGATTCGTCCGTCTTTAAGCTTTATAAAATCTCCTTCACTATTACGAGGGTTTCCCTGATGAGGTTCAAGACGTAAAGTAATTTCTTTCTTCATCTCGGATTTATGGGTACATCCCGTGATTAGAATAAATAACAATATGATATGAATAGTTAATAATAAATTTTTCATTTGAATATACCTTTGTTAGTTGTGATTATTATTTCATTTCATTCTTTTTGATGACCTCAACCTGCCAGGCACCTGCTTTACTGCCTCTATTCATAATCAAAGTCGCCAATAACTTGTGGTTACCTTCGTTTATTTGAACATCCTGAAATATTAGCTCCGATGGTTCTCCTGAAAATGATTTTTTATATCTGGCATTGTCAATTTCAAGAATCACATCACCCTCGGAATGCTGATTACGAAAACGAACCCGAATATCATAGATATTTCGCATATCCGAATGAAGCAGCCAGAATCCGGTAGCATCATCAAGCCACGGACTTTTTGCGATCTGACGCCAGTCCTGTCTCGTTAATACAACCGGATTTTCATATTTTGTTCCAATTGGGATATGTACCGGACTGTAATTATCTGGCCTGGTTTGACTCACATCCTTAAACCAGATTTCATATGCATCTTTTAATTGTTTAATTATTTCGGGATTTTTAGCAGCAACATCCTTCATTTCCAGATTGTCATTTATCATATCAAATAATTCAAATTTTGGCTTACCGCTAAAATTTTCCTTAAAAAACCCACTGGCATGCAGCAATTTCCAATGCTGATTACGAATGGCAAAATTATTATAAAGCTGAGGGACATTAGTACGATGCGCTTGTAAAACAATATAACGATCCGGCCAGGATACATTTTTCTCAGTCAGAAGCGGAAGGATACTTTTTCCGTCTAATTTGAGGTTTTCCGGAGCAGTGATACCACAAGCGTCAAGAATAGTAGGCAGGACATCAATGTGAGCAGAAATCTTATCACTAATCATGGAAGAATCCAATTTATTGGGCCAATACAAAAAAAGCGGGGAACGAATACCCCCTTCGTAAACTTCCGTTTTCTTCCCTTTCATCCCGGCCACATAGCGGTGTCCGTTGGGCCCGTTATCCACTAAAAAAATGACGAGTGTGTTCTCAGATATTTTTAAAGCATCTAATTTATTACGTAACATACCTATATTATCGTCAATATTGGTAATCATGGCATAAATTCGCGCCCGCCGATCCGTATCAGAATCCGCCGGCAATAGGTGTCCGGTATTTTGGGGGAATTGAATATTATTAAGGTTCATTTTTTTGTATTCATCGTAAAGCTTTTTGGGAATGTCCTTAAAGGGTGAATGTGGCGCATTGGTTGATAAGTATAAAAAGAAATTCTTTTTCTTTCTAGTGGTTTCTTTAATCCATTCTACAGCTTTATTAAAATAAATATCTGTACAATATCCCTTCTCCTGTACCTGCCGGCCATTATGAAATAGGATGGGGTCTGTATATTTACCTTCACCTCCCGGCGGGTCGGATTCTTGACCGATACCGCCGCCTCTATGTATCAATACTTCATCAAATCCTTGTTCCTGGGGACGCATCGGATAGTTATCCCCAAGATGCCATTTCCCGAAAATGGCTGTAGCATATCCTGCTGATTTCATAATTTCAGCAATGGTAACTTCTTTTGGGTTCATCATAGCGCGCCCTAAGAAGGTGCCGACTACACCGGTTCGGTAGTTATAGCGCCCGGTCATTAAAGATGCGCGGGTTGGAGCACATACAGGGCTCACATAAAAATTGCTCATTTTTGCACTCTGTTTGGCCATAGCATCAATATTGGGTGTCTTTATCAGGGGATTGCCTGTTATGCCAAAATCTCCATATCCCTGATCATCGGTTAATATTATAATCACATTGGGACGTTTTTTTGTTGATAATTCACTTTTATTGTCTACTGAGCAGGAATAACTCATAAGCATAGCAAAAATAATGGAAAAATAAGAGAGTCTGATCATTTTAATTCTCATCGATTTTAAGTTCTGCAAGATATATGGCAGTTATGGTTTCATCGTTTTTGTATTTTTCATGAGATGAATAATAGGATATCAAAGCACGTTTCGGACTTAATTCAATGAAACCAGGATAAGAATTATCTCCGCCGCTCGGTAATTGCACAAAGGGATAAAGTTTATCGTCAATCAACCATGATAAGGCTGTTTTGTACCCATCATCCGTTTTTTTTCGTCCACCCACAAGATAACGGTTTCCCCATTTTACCAACAATGGACCGCCAATATATTCGCCAAGATCTTTTCGTTCCCATTCCGTCCAGGGTGATTTTGAACGGCATAATTCGGCATTGTCGCGACCTCTTCTCGCAACAGCTAAAATAGTGCCGCCAGTTTCAAATAAAAATGCTGTTTCGTCCCCATTCTTTTGCTGAAAGAGTGATTTTTTCTTCCAGATTAATCCATCCTCACTCTCCAGCATGGCAGATTCCATAATAGTATTTCTGCTTTCCCCGAAGGAAAATATATCGGCAAATTCATGTTTCCTTCTGGCACATAAATAGGCTTTCCCCTGATAAGCGGCAGCGCGCCAGATGTAATGCCCGTATGTTCCTTCCAACATTACCGGTTCATGCCAAATAGTACCGTCTTCTGTCCATACAGCATATCCTAAATGTTCATTTATATTAAACGTATTCCTTTTAATATCAGGGTCGCCGTAATACCATGTACCGCTATAGATGAATAATTTATCCTTAAATCCAAGGAAATGGGGATCGCGGGTGTCGCGATATTTTACATGAAACCGGTTTACCGTTTCCCACTTTTTCCCCTCTTTACTGCGCATTACAATTATTGAAGAGGTCGGATTAATTCCATGTCCGTCCGGACAGCTTCTAAATGCCAAATAAATGTATCCCTTAAAACGGCACATATCGCTAAAAGCGTTATGTGCACCGTTATCAAAAATGCGGTTAATGGAAACGATTTTTACTTTTGGTGTTTTTGCGTATAAGGAGTTATCAATCTTAAAAATTATCAAAATTAATAGTAAAATAATAATAAAGAATTTGAAATTAGAATTTTTCATACAATCTCCGCTGTTTTATTGATGACCATACTACTTTTCGGTTTATCCTGTTGAATTTAGTAAACTATTACATCGGGAGAATTTATTGTTAAAGAGTTCCCCTGCAGTTACGATACATTTTTGTTGGAGAAGTCCGGAAAATCTATCCATCATTTGCTTTTATTGTATTAATAACTTCATTTTTTTTGGTTTTGAAGGATTTAATGCGCTTTTTCTTTTTAATACTTGATCCCAATTCACGCCTGTTATTTTGCCATTAATGAATTTTAAATAGGCATATTCCTCTTTTTGCAGTATCCTTGAACTGTTTTTAGTCTGCTGATACTGTACAATAATTCTTGTCGGATTTTTTAGCACATGAATATGTAAAAAGCCACTGTCCCCGCTGTTGCCAACGGCGCCGGTGTTAAAAGCAAGGGCTCCGGAATCAGGGTTTCCTCTGCTAAAAATATACCGTTTATACCAATGAGTTGTTGCTCCAAGAATTAGATCCGCTTTACTCAGCAATTTCTTTTTTCGCGATTCATTTAATTGTTCTACCCATGGACCCGTATGTGCAAGAACAACAATAATATCATTGTCCGTTTTTTTTATACGGTCTAAAACGTCCATTAAGTATTGACGTGAACTTTCATTGAAAGCAATGGCCGGATCTTTCGGTGAATCAGAATAATGGAGTTGAATAATGTGAACTTTTATTCCTTCATGCTCCTCCAGAGCGTAATATTCACATTTATTAGAGCGAATAATAACATGACTCCTATTTGCTAAATCCACATAATCCAGTATTGGAGCGCCTGATCCCCAATCTGCTTGATCCTCACCCCAATATTCATTCTCTCCATCGGCCACATTAGGGTAAAAATGGTTATGCCACAAACTATCCGTCTTTATCAGAGGTAAAAATGGATTGGGCCTGTTATCCTTTACATGATCTCCTAAGCCAATAATAAAACGGTCTCCGGCTTCTCTAATCCAATGATCACACTTGAACATGTGCATATTTTCTAATCCATAACCCTTATTATCACTCATTATAGAGAAACTATAAACAGCTAAACTATCCAATTTTTTTATTCCGTCAGGAGGATCATTCAGCTTGAGTACGGAAAATTGTAAATCGAACCAGGTGTTTTTATCAGCAGAACGATTTTGATGCACTTCAGCGGCAATGATGTTGATTCCCTTTTTCAGATTATATCCATCTTTTATGAAATAGTTTTGATACTTTTTCCTTTCACTGCGTTTCTCGATAGACTCCGGCATGGTGGAAAAAACTATTTCTCCATCAGGCATATTGAGACGTTTAATCTCTTTACCGTTTAAATAAACCACAACTCCCGCATTAAGCAGAATATCAAGGTATATTCCATGTATATTTTCTGTGCTATCAATTTTAAATTTCTTCCTGAAATAGGTTGTTGTAACCGGTTTTAATTTCGTCGCAGCATCGTCACTATTTCCGAACATACCTTTGTTCCTTTGCCAATCAGAGTCATTAAAATCCGTTTGAATCCACGAACTACTAAGAGCCTTCCCGGAATCCAAATATTTCCAAGCGGATTCTTTTTGTACTAATGTGGATTGTACTGATTCTGAAAGAAAGATAAACAGAGCAAAAGTTAATAGGATAATATTATTTTTAAAATGCATAATCCGGGAACTCCGTAAGTTTTTGATAAATCAATCTCTATTGCCATAAATTGGTATTGTTTTATATATTAAAAAAAAGTAATTTCAAAACAAAAATTATTTAAGCGTTGATTAAATAAATTCGAGGATTGAATGATTGAAAAATACAAAGTATTTTTATTTGATATGGATGGGACATTAGTAAATTCCGAACATTTAAAAGGTAAGGCTCTGGCAGAGACGTGTAGTGATTTTGGCGGTAATGTGTCCCCTGAAATTTATAAAAAAATAATGGGTGAAAGCATAGAAACGGTGTCGGAATTTTTCTCTAAGCAGGCAAATATTTCACCTGATTTAAGTTTATTTATAAATAAATTTAAAGAGAAGTATCAGGATAGCTTGAAAGACAATGTCACTTTAACTCCCGGCGTTATAGAATTTATCGATAAATTATCTGCCCGGAATGCCAAATTAGGTTTGGTTAGCTCTGCTTACAAGTGGATGGTTGAACAAATTTTATCTCAATTCAGTTTATGTGAAAAATTCCATATTATGATTACCCAGGAAGATGTAAGTAAACATAAACCTCATCCACAGGCCTATACTCTTGCTCTTGAACGTTTCGGGGTCAAAGCGGCAGAAACGCTTGTTTTTGAAGATTCAAATGCGGGACTGATAGCAGCTTCACATGCGGGTTGTGATACAATTGCTGTCCTTCATGATTATAATGTGGAAAGTGATTTAAGCGTTTCGCTCATGCAGATTAAAGATTTTTCTATTCTAAGTAAAACTCTTAATTAGTTTACATTCAACGATATTTGATATGTGTAAAATATAGATGATGAAGATAGAATTATTAAAGCAGTTCAACTTAAATAGGATGATTTTAATGAAAACGAGACTTTTATCAGCGATTTTAACAGGATTGTTATTTTTCCCTCTTTTTATTAAAGCGCAAAGCTCTCAGGAACAAAAAACGATTGTTTCTATCGAACGTATTTGGGATAGAGCGGCTCATAATGCTTTTACGAGTCTTATAGATTTTAAAGGTAAATTATATTGTACCTTTCGCGAAAGCAATGGTCATGTATCCGAAATAAATGGTTCAGTACGTGTAATTGCCTCGGATGATGGTCAGAATTGGCATTCAGTAGCTTTTCTTTCCGAAAAAGATGTAGATTTACGTGATCCACAGTTATCAATTACACCGGATGGAAGAATTATGCTGAACCTTGCAGGATCTTATTATACGGGTAACACGTTGGTAAAAATGAAACCGAAAGTTAGTTTCTCCGATAGTAATGGGGAAAATTTTACTACACCACAGGATATTATTCTGGATGAGAAACTGCATACAGGAAAAGACTGGTTATGGAAAGTAACCTGGTATAATAATAACGCCTATGCCGGTATTTATCAACCCACTGCAAACGACTCGCGTGTTTTGCTGGCCCAAAGCCGGGATGGAATTCGTTATCAATATATAACAAAATTTAATATCCCCGGAAGAGCTAATGAAACTACCCTGCGTTTTGATAGCAATGGGCAAATGACAGGCATCGTGCGGCGTGAAAGCGAAAACGGCTATATCGGTGTCAGTTCAGCGCCTTATACGAAGTGGAAATGGAATAAGCTTGGAGCGCGTCTTGGTGGACAGGATTTAATTATTTTACCCAACAACAAACTGCTTTGTGCATCGCGTTTTTATCAACTCGGAGTGACCGATAAAACGGTACTTTCCAAAGTGACGCCTTCCGGTAATTATATAAAACTAATTACGCTGCCAAGTGGGGGAGATTGCAGCTACCCCGGCATGCTTGTCAAAGACAATATGTTATATGTCTCCTATTATTCTTCCCATGAAGATAAAACAGTCATTTATCTGGCCCGTTTATGGCTTGACCGTGTGGAAAAGTTAACGGAAAACGAACCGGCTCCGGACCCAATAGTGACATATAATGTAAAAGGCAGGGTTGAACTTTCATGTCCTGCAAAAGAGGCAGAGATTCGTTTTACACTCGATGGAACTATTCCCGGAAAATATTCTCCATTATACCAGGATCCTATTAAAGTTACTCATACAACTGAATTAAGAGCGATAGCTTTTCATGGAGATAAACCACAAAGCCGTACCATTCTTGTTACCATTGGAAGTGATGTCTTCCTATCATCGCAGCAAGTCAGGGAACCGTTAGAACAGGGTCTTTTATATAGCTACTTCGAAGGGGAAGTTTCCGCTGTGAGGGAAATTGAACTGCTTCCCTTGATTAAATCATCTTCCATCCCTCAATTTTCATTAGAACCAAAAAAGCGGGAAACAGATTTTGCTTTTACTTTTAAAGGGTATATTCAAATTCCCAAGGACGGACTTTATACTTTTTATCTATCCTCCAATGACGGTAGCTGGCTCTATATTGATGGTTTTAGCTTGATTAATAATGATGGGAGCCATGCGGAGATAAAAAAATCGGCAAGTACTTCTTTAAAAAAGGGGTTGTATAAAATTACTCTTAAATATTTTCAGATGGGCGGGCAGAGAGTATTAAGAGTGTTCTGGAAAGGGCCGGGATTTGAGAAAACAGGAATTCCGGCGTCGGTACTGTTTCACTAATTGATCATAGAGATAAATCTATAACGATGCCTGAAGTTTTAATTAGGCAGTTAGATTTTATTTCCCAAAAAAGCATAACTGAGTATAACCTAACTTTTTTTAATTAAATCAGGTAAAATCATGAAAAAACTATTTTTTATTTTTACAGTTCTACTAAGTATTACATTTTCAAAAGCAGCAGATAAAGGAAAGCTAGGAGAGGTTGATACTTTTGGAGTATTAACTCCGACCTTATTACAATGTAATAACAAAATTAATCCGCTGGGTATTAACACACCTCGACCATATCTTTCATGGCAATTACAGTCCTATGACCGTGGTTCATTTCAATCGGCTTATCAAATTTGCGTAGCAAATAGTGAAGAAAAATTGAATAAAGGTGAATTTGATCTTTGGGACAGTGGTAAAATTATATCCGCAAAAACGCTTGAGCGTGTTTATAACGGTTTGGCCATGAAATCAGCAGGAATCTGTTTTTGGAAAGTACGTGTTTGGGATGAGAATGGAGGTGTTTCACTATGGAGCGAATCGGCCCGCTGGGAAATGGGGCTTTTATCAACTTCTGACTGGACAGGTTCATGGATAAGCGATGGGAAAATACAGCCGCAAAAAGATGAGGACTTTTATAAAAATGACCCTGCACCACTTTTCCGTAAAAAATTTACAGTAAAAAAAGAAATTAAAAAAGCTCGTCTCTATATTACCGGACTTGGATATTATGAAGCATTTATAAATGGAAAACGGGTTGGTGATCGTTGGTTTGATCCGGGTTGGACTACTTATTCCAAACGGATATTATATAGCTGTTATGATATAACGGATATGTTAAATGAAGAAAATAATGTTTTAGGTGTAATATTGGGTAATGGTTGGTTTAACCCGTTACCCATGAAAATGTGGGGAAGATATAATTTTCGTGAACATCTTGCTATTGGACGGCCACGTTTTATTGCGACTTTGACAATCGACTACGAAGATAGTACAAAGGAAATAATAGTTACCGACAAATCATGGAAAGTAGACGAAGGTCCCATCCTTAGAAACAATGTTTATTTGGGTGAAATATATGATGCTCGTTTGCAGCAGAAAGAGTGGAATTTGGCCGGATTTGATGATTTAAAGTGGAAAAACGTTCATGAAGTTGAGGCTGATAAAAGTATTCTCCATGCGCAGGAACAACCGCCAATAAGAATCACCAGAGAAATAACACCCGTAAAAATAAGCGAGCCTAAGCCTGCAACATATATAATCGATTTGGGGCAGAATTTTGCCGGATCAGTCAGGTTAAAAGTTAAAGGTAAACGCGGAACTAAGATTCGGATGCGGTATGGCGAACTACTCTATCCCGATGGCACACTAAATCCCATGACAAGTGTAGCCGGTCAGATAAAAAAAGCGGGTATGGGCGGATCCGGCGCCCCCGATACAGCATGGCAGGCGGATGTTTATATTCTAAATGGAAATGGTAAGGAAATTTATATACCGAGATTTGGTTTTAGAGGGTTTCGTTATGTGGAATTGACGGGATTTCCTGAGCGGCCTGGTTTCGAAGCCATAACAGGTTTACTAATGAATTCCGATGTTGATTCGAGTGGTTCATTTTCATGTTCTAATACCATGTTTAACCGTATTTATGAAATTACACGCTGGACATTTTTAAGTAACCTGTTCAGCGTTCAGTCCGATTGCCCTCATCGGGAAAAGTTTGGTTATGGTGGCGACATTGTCGCAAGCAGTGAGGCCCTGATGTTTGATTTTGATATGAATAGTTTTTATCAAAAGGTTATCCGTGATTTTGCTGATGCCGGCCGGCCTAATGGCGGTTTGACCGAAACAGCGCCTTTTGTGGGGATATCCTATGGTAACTTTGGCGAGATGTCCGGTCCCATCGGTTGGGGATTTGCATTTCCGTTGCTGCTAAAGCAGCTGTATCAATACTATGGTGTAACCCACACGCTGCATGAACAATATGATGCAGCAAAAAACTGGTTTAATTTAATTAAAACCCATGCTGTTAATTTTATTGTGGAAGAAGGTATTAGTGATCATGAAAGTTTGGATGAGAAACCAACTTCTCTGACGGGTACGGCTTTCTTTTATGAAACAGCCCGTCTCTTATCATGGCAGGCGAATATGCTGGGATTGGAGGAAGAAGAACAGGAATATGCTAATTTTGCTAAAGATATTAAACGAGCATTTATTGCGAAATTCTTAACACCCGGAACAGGTAAGTTTGATAAACATACACAAGCGTCGCAGGTATTTGCTCTCTATTTTGGCCTGGTTCCTGATGAGATGAAACAAGCAGCTGCTCATGTTTTATACAATGAAGTTTTAATAAGTCATAAGGGGCATCTGGCAACCGGCATATTTGGCACAAAATATATGCTGGACGTTTTATCAGAAACAGGACGACCGGATATTGCCTATAACATTGTTAATAAGAAAACTTTTCCAGGATGGGGTTTTATGTTGGAAAACGACGCAACTACACTGTGGGAGCATTGGGAATTTAGCGATAACACTTTTTCACATAACCATCCCATGTTTGGTTCTGTGATTGAATGGTTTATTAAAACCATTGCCGGGATTAGTCCTGCGGACGATGCTGTCGGTTTTAATAAAATTATAATTAACCCGGAAATGATTGACGGTTTAACCTGGGCAAAGGCTACCTATAATTCTGTACGTGGAAAAATTATCAGTGATTGGGAAATAAAAAACAATATATTTACTCTATCAGTTGAAATTCCCGTCAATACAACAGCAATGGTTTGGCTGCCCACGAATGAACTTTTAAAAATCAAAGAGAATACAAAGGAAATCAATAAGATTAGTGATCTTAAATTTATTAAGCATTCAGGTGGAAAGACGGTTTTGAAAATAGGTTCGGGGAAGTATCATTTTAGTGTACAGTTATAGATAAAAAATATTGCTATAAAGGTTTTCCTTTTGGCTATTTTTCATTTAACCATTATTTATTTTAGCTATGTTCTAAATTGTAAGAGACTTTGTTTTATCAAAGACTTCGCTTCGAGAAAAAAATAAAGATTTTCAAAAGTACTCTGAACTCTTATTCCCGCTTAAGCTTGTACCTGTATGTTTAAAGCAGGTAACATGCGGGAATGACAAACTAAGGGGTTTTTCAATTCTACATCGACAATCCCGATTTATTTATCGGGATCGATTTGTGTTCCTAAGTGTATTAAATATTCAACTACGGTAAGGGAGAAAATTTGCGAGTATTTCTGACTATTATTTTCATATTTATGACAACATATCAGGCATTATCACAAACATCATTAAAGGCAATTTTCGCATCTAAACCTCCAAAAATTGACGGTTTGGTAACAGAGAATATTTGGCAAAAAGCTGCTTTAATTGACCAATTCACACAGCGTCAGCCGGACACCGGCCAACCTATGACCGAAAAAACGCAATTTTTTATCTGTTATGATCGTGATAATCTCTATCTTGCTTTCAAATGTTGGGATGATCCGGCAAAATTAACCGCTAAAGAACTCGCCCGTGATGCTTCTTTACAATATGATGATAAACTGCAGATTATTATAGATACTTTTCTTGACCGCCGAAATGCTTATTGGTTTCAAATAAATCCACGCGGCTGTATTGGCGATGCCCTTGTTAGCCAGAATGGAAGTAAATTCAATAAATCCTGGGACGGATTATGGGAGGGTAAAGCTCATATCACCGGGTATGGCTACGAGGGAGAGATCGCCATACCGTTTAAAACGCTTAGTTTTCGTGTTGGACAAACCACATGGGGTTTTAAAGTCATTCGCCAAATCAGCCGGAAAAATGAAACGGGATATTGGCCGACTGCCAATTTAGATTCCTACAAATTTCAGGTTTCTGATGCCGGTGACCTAACGGGTTTAGTGGACTTATCACAGGGAATTGGTCTTGATATTACACCATATGGGCTTCTTGGCATTGATAATGAAGAAAATCAACAAAGCACGGGAATTAGTGATGTTGGTTTAGATGCGTTTTATCAAATCACATCGGGAATAAAGACGGCACTAACAATAAATACTGATTTTGCCCAAACTGAAGTGGATAACCGGCGTATTAATCTGACACGCTTTCCCCTGTTTTTTGAAGAAAAGCGTGATTTTTTCCTCGATGGTTCCGGCTATTATAATTTTGGGCTTGAAGGTAATAGTCAATATTCAAATGTGCTAATTCCGTTTTTCTCCCGTCGCATAGGTTTGGATTCTGAAGGAAATCCTGTACCGATTATCGGAGGTATTAAAATTACAGGACAGGCAGGGAAATGGAATTTTGGTTTGATGAACATTACTGATAATGGAAAAAATGGAAACAATAATTATACAGTGGCCCGTATATCTCGTAATATTGGCAGCCAGTCGTACATTGGAGTTATTGGAACCAACGGTAATTCATTAGGAGATGAAAATAATAATCTAATAGGGGTAGATTTAAAACTAGGTACATCAACTTTTCTGAATAATAAGAACTTATCGGCTGTTCTTTTTGCCTTAAAATCGAATACCAAAAATATTAGTAACTCTGACCATGCTTATGGTTTTACATTTTCCTATCCCAATGATTTTTTATATATCGCAGGAGGGTTTCATGAAATTGGTGAAAATTTTCAGGCAGGGATTGGATTTGTTCCGAGAGTCGGTATTCGTCAATCTTATTTTAACGGGTCCATTGGGCCGCGCCCGAAACGGTTTGGTATTCTGCAAATAAATTGTGGAGCAGATATTGATTATATAACGGAAATCAACAATACATTGTTAACCAGAAGGTTGGGTGTTCTTCCTTTTGAGGTAGATTTTATCTCCGGAGATAAATTTCTTATTGCTGTAGTCAACAGCTATGAATATTTAAAAAATGATTTTAATATTCATCCCGAAAATACTATTCCGGCCGGCAACTATACTTTTAATAGGTTTTATATCGAAGCTGAAAGCGCCAAACGGCGTCCCTTTTGGGCAAGCATTGACTTTGGAACCGGTGGGTTTTTTAACGGAAATCGTGATGAATATTCTGCCTCGATAAGTTATAAAATCGCTGTTCCCCTTTATTTGGGATTGCAATATGAATATAATGATATCACACTGCCAACCGGCAGTTTTAATACCAAAGTTTCCAGACTAAATATCGACATTTTGTTTAGTACAGATATCTTTTTGTACAATTATATACAGTATGATAATCTGTCAAAAAATATGGGTTGGCAATCACGATTCGTGTGGATATTGAATCCGGGTAGAGAGCTTTATTTTGTATGGAAATCAATTTCCCACGATCCTTATGATCGATTTGAAATTACAGAAAGTTCAACCAGACTTAAATTAAAATATACACTGAGATTTTAATTTTTATTGGATATTGCATTATTTTTTTGAAGTAAATAGTGCCATTTGTAAACTTGAGCTGAAGTAAATTAATTTTTGTGAAACCGGGTCATAAAAGAATATGAATACGGTTTTATTACTCTCCATTTTTTTAAAATATAACGGGAGTTAAAATGAAATATCTTGTATTATTAATTTCTGTTTTGCTTCTTTCAGGATGTATATCAGACAACAAAAACGAGTTTGCTCAAAATAATGTCAGAAAAAACAAGCTTCCCATTGTAATTGCCACAGATGAATTATATGACAGAGCTCTTCATGATGAACGCGTCAGACAGTATATCAATCCCAAAAAAATAATCTGGATATCAGATAATAATGGGTCTGAGATTATTGGAGTGGAGAATTTAATTTCTACCAGAGAGGAACAGGTTTCTTTGGAGAAAATCCCGCTTTGCACTATGATCAATAATGGTGAAGCACCGGGAATTCTTCTGGATTTTGGTGTGGAGTTGCATGGCGGAATTCAGATTATGATTGGACGAATGGATAGCAAAGAGGCCGCTACTTTTCGTGTCAGATTTGGTGAATCAGCCAGTGAAGCAATGAGTGATATTGGCGGAGCTCAGAATGCCACAAATGATCATTCTGTTCGCGATATTACGCTTCAGGCTCCCTGGCTGGGGACAATAGAATTAGGCAATACCGGTTTCCGTTTTGTAAGAATTGATCTTCTTGATAAAAACAGAACAGTTCCGATTATAGGAGTTAGAGCAATTTTTCTGTATAGAGATCTGGAATATAAAGGTTCTTTTAATTCCAACGATGAAAGGTTGAATCGAATTTGGAAAACCGGAGCATATACAGTTCATCTCAATATGCAGGAATACCTGTGGGACGGAATTAAACGTGACCGTCTGGTATGGATTGGTGATATGCATCCTGAAACGATGACAATTTTAAGTGTATTTGGCGCTCATAATATTGTTCCAAAAAGCCTTGATCTGGTGAAAGAGAAAACACCTCTCCCAAATTGGATGAACGGAATAAGTTCATATTCCATGTGGTGGCTGTTAATCCAATATGATTGGTATTTGTATACCGGTAACCTTGAATATTTAAAAAAACATAAAAAATATATTACTGCCCTTCTAAGTCAGCTTACTAATTATATAGATGAAAATAACAGCGAAAACCTGGATGGTTCCCGTTTCTTGGACTGGCCAACACAGGCTAATCCCGCTGCAGTACACGCCGGTTTACAGGCAATGCTGTATAAAACAATGGTTGTCGGCGGCAAGCTGGCAGATCTTTTTAATGATCCCAATGTAAAACAGAGAACATTGGAGGCAGCACAACGACTTAAAAAAAATATTCCCAGCCCGGGAAATAATAAACAAGCTGCTGCATTGCTGGCTCTATCCGGTTTGAAAGATGCAAACAAGATGAACAGAGATGTAATGGCAGTTGGTGGTTCTAAAGGGATGTCCACATTTTATGGATATTATGTTTTACAGGCTCGTGCAATGGCAGGTGATTATAAGGGTAGTTTGGATGTGATCAGAGAATATTGGGGAGCAATGCTAGACCTCGGCGCAACAACATTTTGGGAAGATTTTGATCTTGAATGGGCCAAAAATTCCACACGGCTCGATGAACTGCCCGATAAAAACAAAAAAGACATACATGGTGACTTTGGAAATTATTGTTATGTCGGCTATCGCCACAGTCTCTGCCACGGCTGGGCATCTGGGCCTACAGCCTGGTTGTCTGAACATATTTTAGGGATTAAACCACTGGAACCGGGATTTAAAACAGTAAAAATTGAACCTCATCTTGGTGACCTGGAATGGGTAGAAGGAACTTTTCCCACTCCGTATGGTCCTATTGAAGTAAAACATGAAATGAAAAATGGGAAGGTTGAAACTACCTACAATGCACCTGCTGAAATAAAAGTGATTCTTAAGTAAGAAATAAATTGAATATCTGACATGCTAAAGTAGGAAATAAATAGAAGTTGGTATAGCTTACTTTCGATAGCGGTCGTGATAATTTAAGGTCTGTAGTTCCACTTAATCATAAATTTAAAGTAAAATCGTAAATCCGGAGG
>JAUVIB010000008.1 GCA_030592985.1 Calditrichaceae bacterium
AAGCGGTGGAAGTTGTTTTTGACCCGTCTATAATCAGTTATGAAAACCTTACAAAACTGTTTTTCGAAATCCATGATCCCACTCAAATAGATCGGCAGGGTCCGGATGTGGGCGAGCAATACCGCTCCGAAATATTTTATACAAGTAAAAAGCAGAAAGACACGGTAGAGAAATTGATAAAGATTCTTGAAAACAAAGATTATGATATCGCCACAAAATTAAGCAAAGCGGATACCTTCTGGAAAGGTGAAAATTACCATCAGGATTACTATCAGAAAAAGGGTGGTTTGCCCTATTGTCATAGTTATCAAAAAAGGTTTTGATTTAACCATTTTTTTAGTTCATCGTAACCCCGGTTCTTCGTGCGAAGTAATCCCTTCTATAGTGAAATTACTTCACTCGCAAGCTCCATCATAATGGTGGTTAATTTTGCTTTGCAACCATCGTAGATAAATTTATCTTTTATCAATTCCTGTACATCGTATTTATTACCGCCACTAATATTTTTTTGATGTAAACATCAGGTACGAAATCTATTCATTAAACTTTTAAAGTACACATATAGTAATCCCGGTATATGCATATTTTGAATATCCCGGAACAAATTGTTATTGTCTGATTAAATAATAGCAGCCAATACTGAATAGCGGATTTTGTTAATTTACGCTGCAAGGTGTCTAAAAAAATATTGTAACCTTAATAAAAACAGTGGTTTTTTCATGCTTGTGTTTTCCGGAATGACAATGGTAGGGCAATTATGACAGGAGTCTTGAAAATAAATATCCTTTCTTATTACTAAAGATTCTTGACAAAAGCCAAATGTATTATTAAATTCTGAAACTCTTTGAGAATAATGGGGTGTGGCCAAGTGGTAAGGCACCGGGTTTTGGTCTCGACATTCGGGGGTTCGAATCCCTCCACCCCAGCATATTTTTTAGTATAAATAAAAAAACAAATAATAATCGTTTAGGAGTGATAAACCAATGGAATCTGTTTTGGTTGCTGAAAAAAGAGAAGAAAAAGGGAAAGCTGCGGTTCGACGCCTTAGAAGGTCCGGAAAAGTTCCTGTAGTTGTTTATGGGGAAGAGATTAATCCGCAACCTCTTTCAATAGATTCTCATGATTTAGAAATGTTGTTAAGAAAAAATATTTCTGTTATTAGTCTCAAATTTGATAATATGAGCCAGGATGTTATTATTCGTGAAGTTCAGCATCATCCTGTAAAAGAATCGATAATCCATGTGGATTTTTTTACTCTGAAAAAAGGGCATAAAGTTGAAATGACCATCCCTGTTCAATTCATAGGCAGCGCTGTCGGTGTAAAAACCGGTGGTAACTTTTCAATATTAAAACATGAAGTTTCTATCTCTGTTTTTCCAAAAGATATTCCGGATTTTGTTGAGGTTAATATCGATGATCTGGATATTGGAGATTCGATTCGCGTAAGAGATTTAGTGATTGAAAATGTTGAATTTCTCGATGGTGAAAATGAGTCCGTCTGTCATGTTGTGGCGCCAAAGGCTGTCGAAGAAGTAATACCGGAAGGTGAAGAAGACGAAATTCTTGACACGGATGAAGAAGAATCTACAGAACCGGAAGTTATTACTGCCCGTAAGGATGATTCGGAAGAATAAAGATTAGGACTTGTTTTGTGCGGGTAATTTTTGGATTTGGAAATCCTGGTAAATCGTATCAGTTAACACGGCATAATGCGGGATTTCTTTTATTAGATTATATGCAGGCCTCCTATAATACCCCCTTCCGCCCAGGCAAAGGGGATTATTATTTTTGTGATCTTCAGATATCCGGTGAACGTGTATTTTTGGTTAAACCTACTACTTTTATGAATAATAGCGGTTTAGCTGTTAATCAATTCCTGAACTATTACAAAATCGATTTAGATGATGCTATAATTGTATATGATGATTATCATTTGCCACTCGGTACATTACGATTCAGAGATAATGGCTCGGCAGGTGGTCATAATGGAATTAAATCTGTTATAGCCCATTTAGGAAGCCAGAAATTTAATCGTCTGAAAATTGGTATTGGAGACCAGTTTAAGGATTCAGTTAGTTTCGTACTATCAAAATTTAACAAAAAAGAGTTAAAAACTTTTGAAGATATATTACCGGAAGCATATAGTGGCATCAAACTCTGGTTAGCATCAGGAATTAATCGGGCAATGAATGAGTATAATCGATCTTTCAACTAATAAATTCTAACTTATAATGGGGTAGAAAATGGAAAATATGATTTTGTATACGGGAATTGGAAGTGGCGTTTTGGCGCTTCTATTTTCCCTATGGCGAAGTTCTTGGGTAAAGAAACAGGATCCGGGAAATGCCAAGATGCAGGAAATAGGTCTGGCGGTACGTGAAGGTGCGATGGCATTCCTTTCAAGAGAGTACAAAGTAATCGGAATTTTTGTATTTACGGTAGCGATTTTATTAGCAATTGGTAATGAGGGAAATGTAAAGTTGGTTGCATTGTCCTTCGTTGTTGGTGCATTATGTTCTGCTCTTGCCGGTTATATTGGTATGCGGATTGCTACAGATGCAAATATGCGTACAACCCAGGCAGCTCGTAAAGGTTTAACAGAAGCGTTACAGGTAGCCTTTTCCGGTGGTTCTGTTATGGGGATGAGTGTTGTTGGCCTTGGACTTCTTGGAGTGTCGGTTCTGTTTGTTTTCTATACGCAGGTCTTGGGAATGGGGATGGATATTGTCTCTTTAAAAACCACGGTATTGCCAATTATAAATGGTTTTGCCATGGGAGCCTCATCCATTGCCTTATTTGCTCGTGTTGGTGGAGGGATATATACAAAAGCTGCTGATGTTGGCGCTGACTTGGTCGGCAAATTAGAGGCCGGGATTCCTGAAGATGATCCTCGTAATCCTGCGACGATTGCAGATAACGTAGGTGATAATGTGGGAGATGTTGCCGGAATGGGTGCAGACCTGTTTGAATCTTATATGGGCGCTATCATCGGTTCCATGGTTCTCGGCGCTGCCGCCGCTTCAGTAGAACTGGTATTTTTACCGATAATTATTGCTTCTGTGGGAATTCTTGTTTCCATAATGGGAACCTTTTTTGTAAAAACTAAAGAGGGTGGAAATCCTCAGACTGCTTTGAATATTGGTACTTTTGGCGCCGGCGCTATAATGGCGATTCTTACTTATCCGATTGTTTTAAAATTTGCTCCGGCTACATATACATCGCTTGGTATTGAATATTCAGCCGTAGGAATATTTTGGGCAACCATTGCCGGTTTAGTTGCCGGTATTGCTATTGGGATGTTAACGGAATACTATACGGCAGAAAATAAAAAACCGGTACAAAAAATAGCGAAAGCATCGGAAACCGGGGCAGCTACAAATATTATTGCAGGATTGGGAACCGGAATGATGTCTACGGCATTACCGGTTATCTTTATTGCTGCGGCTATTTTAATCGCCTACTACTTTGCCGGACTATATGGTATTGCTATTGCGGCGCTTGGAATGCTGGCAACAACCGGTATACAGCTTGCCGTTGACGCCTATGGGCCTATCGCTGATAATGCAGGTGGAATGGCGGAAATGGCGCAATTAGAGCCTGAAGTTAGGCAAAGAACTGACAAGCTTGATGCAGTTGGTAATACAACGGCAGCAATTGGTAAAGGATTTGCCATAGGTTCCGCGGCATTGACTGCTCTCGCTTTGTTTGCTGCTTTTAGAGCAACGGTTGGTATTGAAACAATTGATGTTACAAAACCGGTGGTTATGGCCGGGCTATTTCTTGGCGCTATGCTACCGTTTCTTTTTTCTTCATTTGCCATGGGAGCCGTTGGCCGCGCAGCTTTTGCTATGATAGAAGAAGTTCGCAGACAGTTTAGAGAGATACCCGGGCTGCTTGAAGGGAAAGAGGGCGTAAAAGCGGAATATGCAAAATGTGTGGATATTTCAACAGACGCTGCTATTAAAGAAATGATCACTCCGGGATTGCTTGCTATTCTCACTCCTGTCGCAGTTGGATTTATCGGTGGTGCGGAAATGCTTGGCGGCGTACTTGCCGGTGTTACGGTTTCGGGCGTTATGATGGCTCTTTTTATGTCAAATGCAGGTGGCGCCTGGGATAATGCAAAGAAATATATTGAAGGCGGAAATTTGGGCGGCAAGGGATCAGATGCTCATAAGGCCGCAGTAGTCGGTGATACGGTTGGTGATCCTTTTAAAGATACGGCCGGCCCTTCTCTGAATATTTTAATTAAACTTATGGCGGTGGTTTCACTTGTTTTAGCGCCATTGATGAAATTACAATAATAATTAACTAAATAAATCCTATTCCATCTTAAATGATGGGATCGTAAAGTCCAAAGGAGGAAAGATGGCAATTTACGAAACAGTTTTTATCCTTGATAGCTTAATGCAGATTAAAGAGATTGATGCTGCAGTTGAGCGATTTTCCGAGATTCTTAAAAGTCACAATTGTAAAATCCGGAAAGAGGAAAGAATGGGGAAAAGGCGGCTAGCCTATGAAATCCAAAAAAAGCAATACGGATTTTACGGCTCTATTGAGTTTGAAGGCAATGGTGATGTCATTACAGAGTTGGAGAAAGAATATAACTTTAATGACAAAGTGCTAAGATATTTGACATACCGTTACGATAAAAGTAAGCTCAAGGTTTTGGAAAAAGCAAAAGATGAAACAACTGTTAAGGAAGAAAAACCGGTTGTTAAAGAAGTTCCGGAACCAGTTGAGGATGTAATTGAGAAGCCGGTGGAAGAGGAAGTTAAGACGGCTGAAACAGAAGAAAAAAGTGAAGAATAATAAGACTTTTATCGAAAGGATGTAAAAATGTTAAAAGTAAGAAGAAAACGTGTTTGTCAGTTTTGCGAAAAAAATGTTGAATATATTGATTTTAAAGATGATCGTCAATTAATTCGCTTTATAACGGAACAGGGTAAAATCATTCCGCGTCATACATCCGGAACGTGTGCTAAACATCAGAGGCAATTAGCAAGAGCTGTAAAGCGGGCCAGACAATTAGCCTTAATTCCATTTGTAACTGATTTTACCAGATAATTTTAAACATAAAGGTGAATATTATGGAGATCATATTACGTGAAGATAATAAAATACTGGGAAATGCAGGTGAAACGGTTAAAGTTAAAGATGGTTATGCCAGAAATTATCTGATTCCGGCCGGTATCGCCTATCCAAATACAAGGGCAAATCGCAGAATATTTGAAAATGAAGTACAACAACAAACCTGGCGCCAATCTCGTGATAAAAAAGTAGCGGAAGAACTGGCAAAAAAATTAGAAAGTATTTCCTGTACCATCACAGTTCAGGTTGGAGAAGAGGATAAATTATTCGGTTCTGTAACTTCCCAGAACATTGCGGACAATTTGACTGAACAGGGTTTTCCTGTTGATAAGCGAAAAATAGTTCTTGATGAGCCTATAAAGTCTCTCGGAATTTATTCTGTTCCTATCAAAATCCATTCTGAAGTAGATACGACAATCAAGGTTTGGGTTGTTAAAGAATAACTAAAAGCGGGTTTATCCCGCTTTTTTTTACACCGAAATCCTGCTAAATGATAAATTTCCTACAATTCTTTAATTAAATTATATTTTTGGTTTTCTCTGTTGTTTTATAGTATTGGAATTTCAAAGTTCCCCTAAAAGTTTCTTCGATAATCGCTATTTCCAGTCCCATACCAAGTCGGGAGATAAAAAAAGTTCTGTTAATTGTAGATCCAAAATTAAATTTTAAAGAGCTTTTGTTATATAATATTAAATCCGTCTGTAAAAAATGTGGAATCTCTTCCTATTATTTGTATATTCTCACGGTTAGTAAAAATCTGGTTGAGAATAAATGCCTTTCGCTGAAGTTATATTTAATATTCCTGTTCCCCATGCCTATACCTATAAAATTCCGGATGTGGTAAAGAGTATTACACCCGGTATGCGTGTGCTTACACCATTTGGTAGCAGAACCATGACCGGAATAGTAGTAAAAATAATGAATGAGTCCAAGTTGACGAGTGTTAAAACAATTCTCGATGTTTTGGATGATAAACCTCTTATCTCTGAAGATATGCTCAATCTGACCAAGTGGATATCCGAATACTATTTTTCAAGCTGGGGGCAAGCAGTCCAATTATCGCTTCCCCGTGGGATTAATACTATTGAAAAAGAGGTTATTCATTTGATCGAAGATGAAATCGAAGAAGACCTGTCAGAAAGGCAAAAAGAACTTTATCAAATTATTGCAAGCAATCCTGATAAATCAAAAGATTATTATCGTAAGAAATTTGGTTATAATTCTTTTCACTATTTGTTGATTACGCTGGAAAAAAAGGGGTATGTTTGGCGGGAAAAAAAGAGACAAGGGGCACGTGTTCGTGAACTTACCCGGAAATATGTGTGTATCCCCAAAGATTATGAAATGCGAAAAAACCGGTCAGCCGAATTTCAGAAATATTTGAGTAGACGACCTGAAATTAATGATATTTTTACAACTAATACAGCTAAAGCCGTTCTGCTTACCGATTTCCAAAAGTTAACCTCCATGGCTTCTAAAACCCTAAAAAAAATTATTAATTATGAAATTTGTTCTCTGGAAGAAAGGCGGGTTGAACGTAAACCCGAATTTGAAAATAACGAGCCAAAAAAAAATATATCATTAACTGAAGATCAGCGGCGTGTTGTTGAAAAACTCTTAAAAGATGTTAGTAAAGGCCAATTTGCTGTTTGGCTCTTGCACGGGGTTACCGGAAGCGGCAAAACGCAAGTATATATTGAAGCATTAAAAAAAGTAATTGAAGCTGGTAAAACCGGAATTATTCTAATTCCGGAAATTGCATTAACGCCGCAGACTGTGGTGCGTTTTCAGTCCGTCTTTTCAGATAAAGTGGTTGTTTTTCATAGCAAAATGTCTGATGGAGAGCGCTTTGATGCATGGATGGCTTGTTATAGAAATGATGTAAAAATTGTTGTAGGGCCCCGATCGGCATTATTTATGCCACTGAAAAATATTGGACTAATTGTGGTTGATGAAGAGCATGAATCAACTTATAAGCAAAAAGATAATCAATTAAAATACCATGCTCGTGATGTGGCAGTATACTGGGCAAAAAAAAATAACGCTCTTGTTCTTTTAGGATCTGCAACTCCAAGTTTGGAATCTTATTATAATGCTCGTATAGGTAAATATGGATTACTCGAAATTAAAAAGCGAGTTGAAAATGTAAAAATGCCGGATATTCATATTGTTGATATGAAATACAATCGTTACAAGGTGAACAATGAACGCAGTCTGTTTTCCGAATTGTTGGTTAAAAAAATTAGTGATCGTCTTGAGAAGAAAGAACAGGTGATTCTCCTACAGAACCGCCGTGGATATTCCTCTTTTATTCAATGTAAAGAATGTGGTTATATACCACTGTGCCCCAATTGTGAAATAACCCTGACCTATCATTCATACCATAATAAAATCCAATGTCATCTTTGTGGACATGTTCAACCGGCTTTTATCCATTGCCCAAGATGTGAAAGTTCCAACTTAAGTTATAAAGGTATTGGGACACAAAAAATTCAGAACGAGCTTCATGCTATTTTCCCCAATGCCAAACTTATCCGTATGGATCAGGATACAACACAAGGCAAGAATATGCACTACAAATTGCTTTCAGCTTTCGCACGTAAAGAGGCGGACATCTTATTGGGTACACAAATGATAGCAAAAGGTTTGGATTTTGCCAATGTTACCTTAGTAGGAGTCATTTCCACTGATGTGGGTTTGGCTATTCCCGATTATCGAGCTGCTGAACGAACTTTTCAATTATTAACCCAGGTTTCCGGACGATCCGGCAGGGGAGCCCTGCATGGCGAGGTCATTTATCAATCCTATCTGTACACCCACTATGCAATCCAATATGCTAAAGATCATGATTATTTAGGGTTTTATATGGATGAAATGAAATTTCGAAAGGATTTTAAGTATTCCCCTTTTGTCCGAATGATTGAGGTTCTTATTTCGTCCGTTAAAATGAGTGATGCCATTGCAACTTCACGGCAATTGGGAATTGGATTTCATAAAAGGGCTAAAGAATACTGCAATGTAATCGGTCCGGCGCCGGCAGTATTGCCAAAAATGAAAAATTTACATCGCTGGCAAATAACTATAAAATTAAATCCTAATACTGATCCAACCGGGAAAAAAACAAAAAAAATTCTTAGAGATTTTATCAAACCACAACTTTTTTCCAGGAATTCCAATATCAAAGTGTCAGTGGATATCGATCCCATACTATGATTAACCTCTTATATAACAAATATTTGCATAAATTAAACTAAATATGTAATATCTTTAATTATTAAAATACTGAAGATTTGATTAAATAAAATAACCAATGAGTCAGCAATTAGAGCAAAAAAAACAAAATGCAGCACGGGTCAATAAGATTATTACATCAATTGAGCTGCAGAATAAACATAAAGCAGCATCCGTTGATGTAAAATTTAAAGAAATTGTTGAAAAATATAATACGCTCATTGACAGGTATAAACGATTAGAAAAAGTATATGAATTCCATCGGGGAATCATACAAAATATTTCCAGCGGCATTCTGACAACGGATATGCAGGGGCGTATTACTTTTATGAATCGGGCAGCCCTTGAAGCTCTTGGTTATGAGTATAATAATATTCAGGAAAAAGAGCTTGATGTTTTATTTGTTAATCGCCAGGATGGTAAGGATATCATTAGTGATGCCTTGACCAAAGGAAGAGAGTATGAAAGCAGGGAGACCCACCTGCTTACTCAGGATAAAAAAGTAATTCCGGTGGGTTTTAGTATTACTTTGCTCAGAATTCCCGGAAGTGATGAAAATTATGGATTGATTTTTATATTTCGGAATATTGATTATATAACTAGTTTGCGTCATCAGATTGAACGTATGGATCGCCTGGCAACTTTAGGAGAATTATCGGCGGGAATTGCCCATGAAATCAGAAATCCTTTAGCCGGAATAAAAACATCCGCACAAGTATTAGAAGAAAGCTTTAGTCCCGGTGATTTTAGAAGTCAACTTGTTTCAAGGATTGTCAAGGAAATTGATCGTAGTAATGAACTGTTAAAAAGGTTCTTTCATTTTGCTAAGCCGGGTAAGCCGAAGCAGGATTTCTATAATATTGAAATGATTGTAGATGGTGTCTATCTTTTGATGGCCAGCCGCTTAAAAAAGCATAACATTAAGTTTAAGACAGATTTTTCTGATAACACTCCTCAGGTATATGTAGATGAGAGTCAGATTGAGCAGGTTATTTTAAATCTCTTCTTAAATGCTATGGAAGCAATGAAGAACGGGGGAGAGCTGACCATTGAAATAGGCGTTGAAAATAATATTAATCTTTCTCAATATCAAAAAAATGAAAATGCTGTTTTTATCCGTATATTCGATACAGGGGGTGGAATACCTGAAGATAAACTTGAAAAGGTATTTAATCCTTTTTATACGACAAAGAGTGATGGTGTAGGATTGGGATTATCAATTTCTTCAAGGTTACTTGAGGAAAATGGCGGCAAAATTGAGCTGCAATCTAATGAAAGAAATGGCAGCTGCTTTAATGTTTTTTTACCCGTTGTAAAAACTAAATCTTAGGAACAGTTATGGCAAAACGCTTATTAATTATTGATGATGAAGAAACTTTAACTTTTAGTTTGTACCAAAGCTTTATTTTATCCGATAATGATTACGAAGTAGTAACGGCAAATTCAGGAGAAGAAGCACTGGATAAAATAAAGGAGAAATCATTTGATCTTATTGTTACTGATATTTTTATGCCTGGAATGAGTGGCTTTGATATCCTGAAAATAGTCAAAGATGATTATCCGGATACGAGGGTAGTAGTTATGACCGCGTATGGATCAAGTGAAAAACGCGATGAAGCGATTGATTTAGGTGCAAAGTTTTATCTTGAAAAACCTTTTGAAATAAAAGAATTTAAAAAAATTGTGATGGAGATTTTGGGTTAATATGGCTTTAGTAGGGGATCTAAAAGATTTAAGACTTCCCAGTTTAATTCAATTGAACTGCATGGAAAGAAATACCGCAAAGATGACCATTGCGTATGGCAACAAATATGGCTTTATCTATTTTGATGACGGTCAGGTGGTTCATGCAGAATTCGATCCGGAAATGGGGGAAAAAGCTGTTTTTCGTTTGTTAACTCTTGAAGATGGAAAGTTTAAGGTTGAAAGTGGTATACGGGCGCCGATTAAGTCTATTAATACAAGCTGGAATAATTTATTGTTAGATGGCCTGCATAAAATAGACAGTTTTGTAGAGAGTGATGAAAAAAAAAACCACTATTTATTGGAAAAAATCTTTACTGTTCGGGGTGTTCGTTCAGCAGAATTAATCAATCTGGAAGGTGAACGAATTGCCTCAAGTAATAGCAGTGAAGGAGATATTGGGTATGTATATGCTCTAACTTTTTATGAAGCGAATAAAACGGGGAATCTCATTTCAAATGGAAATCCACAGTTTATAAGTATTGCTGCCGGCTCAGTAAGACATATTGTGATTCCCTACAAAGAAGATCTTATATTAATTATCCATTTAGAAATAAAAATTAAATTAGATTTGGTGTTAGACATGATAAAAAAAGCGATAAGCTAATGAAAACAGAAACGTTATTGGCTCCCGGAAAAATTCATCACGAACTATTAGCTACACATTACACTCAGACATGGCCATTAATTGAGGACTTGAAAGAATCCCGTTTCTCAGGTTATTTGAAATTGGAGTTTTGGGAATATGAAGGTTGTATCATCTTTGATACAGGAAATATCATTCAGGCTTTTCAGCTTGAAAAGGAAAACATTAAATCTGGAATAGAAGCGTTATCCGGTATTTACCATAAGTTTAAAGAGAAAGATGGAACAATTAGCACGTTTCATATTGATTCGGAGTTTATCCCCTTCCAATTCGCCAGATATCAGACACAATTGGTTGAAAATATTGATAATTGTAAGAAAAATGATCTTAGTGAGTTTATAAAAGATGTATCAAAAAAGATTGATTTTGGTTGTATTAATATTGAATATGGTGAAAAAGAGGCCTGGGCGACTATCTTGTTAAATAACGGTCAGGTCGTCGGTAGCGCATTAAAAAGTAAAGACGGTAAGGTAGTTTTTGAGAATAATGATCAAAAATTATTTGAAAATATTCTTAAACTGGCAGCGAAGATAAAAACGTCAGCGCAATTGCTTGGATGTGATGCAATGGAGTCCTATCAGCATAGTAATAAACATACAGAGTTTTTCGACTTATTAAAAAAGTCTGAAACCCTAGTTTCGGTTAGTAATTTTTTAAAAGATGTACTGGTATCAATAATAAATAAAAAAGAGATTGAAGGCATTTTCAATTCAGCATGGAGCGAAAGTTGCAACAAGAATAAAGCTGGTATATTAAAAATGAATAGTGATGAAATTATTGGATTGGATAAAATAGATGTTGAACAATTTTATCAAATAATACGCGATTTTTTAATTCTACTTCAACCCCAATATGATAATGTTATCAAAGGAAAAGTAACCATTAAAGATATACTTTCTGCTTTCAATAAACAAAATGCCGGGAAACTGAAAGAATTATTAATTTAGATAGCTAAATTACATTCGTATTGAATTTTTAAACATTTATTCCTTAATAGAATTAAATTGATATGGCAAATAAGTGGCTTGATGAGATAATAAATATTAGAGATGTTGAAGGAGCTTTTCTGATTTCTAATCGAGGAAAACTCATTGAAAAAACCCAATTACCTTATGATGATAAGGCTATTTATGATCTTGGAATACGAATATTAAGGGTTATAGGCAGCTTTCATTTAAAAGCTCTCAATGTAACAGAATTGGAACTATATTGGGATAAATATTATATCATCTGTAAAAATTCAGCTGATTTTACTCTCATTACGTTGTGTAAGTCCTCAAAAATATTGTCGTTACTACGGATAACCTTAAATATTACGATTGCAAATTTACTTGAGGATAAAAAATTTATTAAACTATTAAGATCACAGGTAGCAGATAAAGCATTTTCTTTAAAGAAAGGTGATTTTGAAGAATTTGAAAAAAAAATGATTTCAAAATTGAAATAATTCAATAAATATCATAAATTCAATTAATAGCATAAAACAATGGTAATAAATATTGTCTGAAAACAGTTTCAAAGTTAGTATCAATAATAATCAAGTTTATGTATTAAATAGAGATAAATCTCCAACAGAAGTAAAACTAACGTCAGTCGAATGGGCTATAATTACACAAATCGACGGGCAAAAAACCGTTGCGGATATTATACAGGTTCTATCATTATCGAAGATCGAAGCCAATGTATTATTTGGTAAATTAATTGAAAAGGCTCTTATTGGGTTAGTAGCGGATAATATTTCGGAAGAACAGTATGTTGGTGAAAGTTTTTTTGAGGTTCTTAAAAAAGAATTTATTGATATTATCGGACCTGTCGCTCCTTTTATTATAAGTGATGTATTGGTTGAACACGAAATCAGGAAAGATAAGCTTAAAAAAGAAGCGATACCTGAATTAATCGAAATATTATCTGAAGAAATTAATGATGAAATGAAAAAAGTTAAATTCCAGCAAAATATGTTAAATCACTTGAAGGAACTTTCTTGAAATTTCTTAGCTTACGTTGGAAAATAAGTGGGATTCTGATTGTCAGCAACCTTGTTATTGGCGTCTTACTTGTTTTTATTATCAATAATATAGTTTCAGGTGAATTGCAAAAGGGATTAATTGATAAAGGTAAAGCGATTGCCGTAAATTTAGCCCAGTATTCCGCTGAAGGCATTTTAGAAGAGGATAAAGCCATATTAAGAGAAATGGCTATCGGACAAAAAAGATTTGAAAGTGTTGAATATGTTTTGATTCTAAATAGCGAGGGTACTATATTAGCGGATACGTACAATGGACAGGTCCCGGTAGAATTAACAGTCTTTGAAAATAATGAAAAAGAATCTGTTCGAATAATTAATATTAAAGAAGGCGATGTAAGTGTTTATGATTTAGTTTATCCGGTTGAAGATGGAATGTTAGGCGCTATTCGCATTGGAATGAAAAAAAGTTATATTGATAATACAATTTTTCGAACTAACATTACGCTATTACTAACCATAATCGGTGTAACGCTTGTTGGTATTTTTATTGTTTTGTTATTAGCCAATCGAATCATTAAGCCTATTATATATCTAACAATCAGGGCTAATAAGATTAGTCAGGGTGAATTGGAAGAAAAAGTTACGGTTAAGACCAATGACGAAATAGCTCAACTTGGTGATGCTCTGGAAAGATTACGTGAAAGTGTTAAATTAGCTTTAGACAGATTAAAAAAACATCAAACCTTACGCATATAATTAAAGTGAGGAATACATAATGGTACAAACAAAGAAATTGAAGGATGGTAGCCGGCAGGTGATTTTAACCGGCAAGCAGTATGATGTAATAAAAAAAGTATTATCAGAATTGGCAACAAAGACAAAAGCATCTGCCATATTATTTGCTGATATGAGCGGGCAGCTGATCAGTCAACGCGGTAGCACAGAAGGTATGAATACAACCGTTTTATCTGCCTTAGCAGCCAGTGATTTCGCAGCAACTTCTGAAATGGCCAAACTCGTTGGCGAAGAAGCTAAATTTAAGTTGCTTTTCCATGAGGGTGAAAAGAGGAATGTTTATCTTTCAAACGTTGGTGATAATTTTTTCCTCGTTGTTGTTTTTGATGTTAGCGTTACTCTCGGTTTAATTCGTATTTATACTAAAAAAGCGATTTCGGATCTGAATAGCGCCCTAGAAGAAGCTGGTGATGAACCGGAATTAGGATCAATCATTGATTCGGATTTTAGTACATTGTTGGGCAATGCTTTAGACGATACTTTTAAATAATAATTTTACTATAGATAATAAAATTTAGGATAGAGGATAAAAATGTTTATTAATTGGGCGTTGCAGGAAATTAATCTAAAAATCGTTTTTTATGGGCCGGGTATGAGTGGAAAAACAACAAATCTTGAACATATTCATCAAAAACTGGATCCATCATTAACGGGAGATCTCGTTTCATTAAAAACGAAAGAAGACAGAACGATTTTCTTTGATTTTATGCAGATAGAGGTTGGGCGTATTAAGGGGAAAAAGCCTAAGTTCAATCTTTATACTGTTCCGGGACAGGTATATTATGCCTCCAGTCGTAAGGTAATTCTGAATGGTGTTGATGGAATTGTTTTTGTTGCTGATTCACAGCCGCATCGTATGGAAGCAAATATTGAAACACTTTTGGATTTGGAGGGAAACTTAAAACAGGACGGACATTCTCTTGATAATTTTCCCTGGGTAATTCAGTTTAATAAGAGGGACTTACCAGGTGCAGAATCCATGGAAGTATTACAGAAGCGCTTAAATTTCTTTAATGTTCCCAGTTTCCCGGGTGTTGCAGTTAAGGGGGAAGGAGTGTTTGATACTCTGAAATCTGTAATTAATTTAGTTGTTCAGAATGTTCAAAATCAATTATAGTAATATTTAATAAAACCATTAAAACCTTCTCAGATGTTTGAGAAGGTTTTTTTTGTTGAGAGGACCTAGTTTGCAAATTAATGATTTAAAAAATCATGATGATGCAAAAAAGAGACGAAGGAATGAACGGAAACAGCTCTTAGCCTGGATTCTCTATGATTTTGCAAATACGTCCTTTAGTGTTATCATTGTAACCGTTGTCTTTTCAGTTTATTTTAAGCAATATATCGTCGATGGATTTACAATTGAAATTTTTGGATTAATACGTAATCCTGGTGATTTTTTATGGGGTTTTGGCGGAGCATCTGCGATGCTGTTTGTGGCTGTGACCTCTCCAATTATCGGTGCAATTGCTGATTATAGTAACAGTAAGAAAAGATTTGTATTCATTTATTCAACTTTGTGTATTATATCAACCATTTTACTTTATTTTCTTGAACCGGGAATGATATGGCAAGCCTTACTACTATTTATTTTGGCTGATATTGGATTCGAGGGAGCTATAGTTTTTTATAATGGGTTTCTGCCGCAAATATCAACATTACAGAATATCGGTAAGATTTCCGGATACGGATTCGCTATGGGCTACGTCGGTTCTCTTATTTCCCTGATGATTGCAATGCCCTATGCTAATATGGCATTTGCAAGTGATAATTTACAGATGATGAGACCGACTTTTATCTGGGCAGGATTATTCTTTCTGTTTTTTTCGATCCCTTTTTATATCTTTGTAATAGAAAAAAGAGAGGTGAGAGGTGTTCGATTAGAATCTTTAAATTATATAAAAGAAGGATATCGCCGTCTTCGAGGGACGATAAAAAGAATTAAAGAATTTCCTCAAATCGTAAAATTTCTAATTGCCTATTTTGTTTATATTGATGGTGTAAATACTGTTATATTTTTTGGGGGAATATTTGCAAAAGAAACTTTAGGATTTTCCATGATTGAGGTGATAACCTTCTTTGCTATAGTACAATTTACTGCTATCTCCGGCGCTTTTGTATTTGGGTTTCTTACCGATAAAATAGGCGTTAAAAAAACTATCAATTTAACGCTTTATTTATGGATGGCTGTTACAATCGGAGCGTTTTTTTCATATAATGTCTGGTCTTTTTATCTTGTAGGACTTACAGCTGGAATCTCAATGGGATCTACCCAGGCTGCCAGCAGGGCTATGATGGGTCGTCTGATACCGGAGGGGATGGAAGCTGAATTTTTTGGATTTTATGCATTAACCGGAAAATTTTCTTCTATTCTTGGACCATTGTTATTTGGAATAACTTCAATGCTGACAGCAAGTCAGAGAATAGGTATTCTTTCTATTTTAGTATTTTTTATTGTGGGCTATTTTTTATTTCAGAGAGTTAATGAATCTATTACATATAAAAAGGTTGTGATTTGATTTTTCCTAATCACAAAAATTGTTATACAATTAATCTCCCTGAATATTCAATGTAGATAAAATAATTTATATGTTAAAATATTATCAGATATCATAAATATTTTTGATACTTGAACAAGATTTTAAAGCTGGAAATTAATATGTAGATAATTTTAAGAAAGAGAAATAACTAAAAATGCAATTAATATGATACGATTTTATTTTGTTATAAATCTTTGTTAATGGAAACCCTAATAAAATTTGTCTATTTAAAATGACTGCAGAAATTAAAAGATGCTTATCCATAAACGCTTTTTTTATGAAGAATTTTATTCCAATCTTTTTATTCATAATTATTTTTCCGGTTTTTTCTTTTAGCGGGGATTCTCTTAAGATCAACCAAATGACCCTTTATTTTCAATCGGATACAGGAAATAAAAAGTTTATTGCTTATATAAAAAAAGATTTGATATCAAGGCTTAAATTATTAAATGATTTTTACGGTATTTTTCCTTCGAAAACTTATAAGATATACCTATTAGAAGATAAAGGAAGGTTTAATAATTTTTCAAAAAATGATTTGCCTGAATGGAGTAGTGCGATAGCCTATATAAAAAGTAACACAATTATTTTAAAAATTAATTCAGCAGAAGATGTAATCGAATCGTCAAAAACATTAGTGCATGAGTTATCGCACTTACTCTTGTATCACCATTTTAATAGGAAATATACGCCTGTTTGGATTAATGAAGGTCTGGCAGAATATATGGCTGGGAAGGATATCTCAGTGTCTGAAAAAACAATCATTGCCAACGCCCTTTGGGCCAATACATTAATCTCCTTAACAAGAATAGACTCATTACTCACTTTTAATGGGATAGAAGCGCGTTTAGCTTATCTGGAGTCGTTCTCTGCCGTAAGTTATTTTATTCATAAACATGGTATGGACAGCCTATACCTACTTTTGGGAAATATAAGCAACACCAATAATATTAACCATGCTTTTCTGAAGACTGTAGGGTACGATTTTATTGATTTTGAATTAGATTGGTATAATGAACTGGAAGATAAATATATCTGGTTAATTATTTTGAATCTGGATAATTTAATTTGGATAAGTATAACTATATTGGCTATAACAGTTTTTATATCTATAAAGATAAGGAACAAAAAAAAGATAGACAATTGGAATGTATCGGATGAGTATGAATATTAACCAGGGAAAAATTATATATGAAAAATAAAATGCAAAAAGTCGTTATATTCCTTTTAGCTATAACCGTTTCTTATCTTATATATCCAAAAATAGATTATTTGTTTTTTGGTGACAGAGACTCTGCGCGATATAATTTTAACAGGTTATCTGATGTCTTCGATAATATTAATGAAAATTATGTTGATTCGGTTAATTGGGATAAAAGTATCGATGGGGCGATTAATGGTTTGCTGGACAATTTGGATCCTCATTCCGTATTTATTGATATAGAAGAAGTTAAAAGAAATGAAGAAAATTTTAAAGGCCGTTATTATGGAATTGGGATACAATTTGATGTTTTGGAAGGATATATCACAGTAATTTCTATTATTCCCGGGAGCCCATCAGAGCAGGTGGGGTTGCAGCCAGGTGACCTAATCACAGAAATTGAAGGAAAATCTGCATATCAGATTAAACGAGATGACGTCCCTGCAAGGCTTAAGGGTGAAAAAGGAACAAAAGTAACGGTTACCATCGAGCGTAATGGTATTCCCAAGCCGTTTCAGGTTACAATTACCCGGGACGAAATACCAATATTTGCATTAAACACGTATTTTATGCAAGATGATAGTAGTGGCTATATTTGGCTCAATCGTTTTGCAGGAACGACCTCAGATGAATTTGAAGAGGCTTTGCAAGATTTAGAGAGCCGGGGCATGAAACAACTGGTATTGGATTTACGGGGTAATGGCGGAGGTTATCTACGACAGGCTGTTGCCGTAGTAGGAAAATTAATACAGGGCCATCGACTGGTTGTATATACTCAAGGGAGAAACAGAAGGAATAACGAGCAGTATTATACCGACAGTTTTGGACGTTCACATAGTCGAGATTATCCTCTCGTTGTGTTAATTGATTATGGTTCGGCGAGTGCATCAGAGATTGTTGCAGGAGCGCTTCAGGATTATGATCGGGCATTAATTGTAGGGAAGAATAGTTTCGGCAAAGGATTAGTACAAAATGAATTTCAATTAAATAATGGATCACGATTGAGATTAACAGTTGCAAAATACTATACACCAAGCGGGAGAATGATCCAAAAACCTTATAAAGGAAAAAGTAAGGATGAATATTACCATGACATGATGGAAAACGATTCGAGCAACACAGCAGTTAAAGATACGATAACTGAGGAGACCATCATCTATCATACACAGGGTGGAAGACAAGTATATGGAGGTGGGGGGATTAAGCCCGATATTGAGATACACTATAAAAGACCTTATACATCTTCGGAAGCTATTCAGAAGCTCTTGCAAAAAAGAATATTTTTTGAAGTAGCATCAGCATATGCGAATGAACATCATGAATGGAAAAAGGATTTTACAAAATTTTATAATGAATTCAAGGTAAGCAAGCAATTGTTAAATAATATTTATAAACAGGTAAAACAGAGAAAAATGAAAATAACATTGAAAGAATTGGAAAAAAACAATAAATTTATAAAAAATAGAATTAAGGCAGAGCTGGCAAGAAGTTTATGGGGCATGGAAAGATATTGGCAAGTTGAGCTTCAGGAAGATAATCAGTTCTTAAATACTTTTACACATTTTAACGAAGCAAATAATATTCGAAAATTGAAGCCGATAGAACATTGAAAAAATTTTGACTTTAGTTTTTAAAAATAGTATACTTAAGGACGTATTCTTAATATTAAAAATTCTTAATTAACAAAAAACTAGAAGAGTAAGGAGCTTTGATTATGACAGAACTTTTCTTAAATGGCGGTCCCTTCATGTGGCCAATTTTAGTTTTATTAATCGTTGGTATTGCTTTTTCACTGGAGCGTCTGGTTAGTTTAACCCGCGCATCGGTCAATACGCGTAAATTTTTGGCTAAACTTCATTCGGCCTTAAATGAAGGTGGCGTTGAAGGCGCTGCGGCCGAATGCGAAAAAACACCTGGTCCGGTTGCCTCAATTCTTCATGCCGGATTAGCGCGTGCTAACAAAGGAATTGATCATGTTAAAGAAGCCATAACAAGTGCCGGATCTATCGAAATGGCATTCTTAGAAAGAGGAATGATTGTTTTACAATCAGTAATTGTGTTGGCTCCGATGATGGGGTTCACCGGTACGGTTGCCGGTATGGTGTCCGCTTTTGATGCGATTAAAGTAAAAAATGATATTTCTCCGGCTATCGTTGCCGGTGGTATATCGGAAGCCTTGTTAACAACTTTGTTTGGCTTAATCGTTGCTATGATAATTCAGATATTCTTTAATTATTTTACATCACGAGTAGATAAATTAATCATAGACATGGAAGAAAGTTCTGTTAACTTAATTGATGCTTTAAGCGAATTAGAAGAAAAAAAATAAGTATTAAGAGGATAAATTATGTTACTCGGTAAAAAACGAGAACGTGGAGTAGAAATACCTTCAGCCTCTTTATCTGATATTGTTTTTCTTCTGTTAATATTTTTCCTTGTTACAACGGCTATTGATACAGAAAAAGGGCTGGATTTGGTATTACCTCCACCCGGTGATATCGAAATAGAAATTCATAAGAAAAATATTTGTAACTTATTAGTTGATGCTTCAGGACAAATACTCCTGGATAATGAGCTTGTAGATATTAAAGATATTGCAAGAATTGTGAAAGATAAAATCTTTGAAAATCAATTATTGGTAGTATCTTTGAAAACGGTTAAAGAGACGAAATTTCAGGATTATATAAAAGTGTTGGATCAATTAAAAAAAGCTAAGGCAAAACGTATTTCAATCGCTGAGCCTGAGGAAGATTAATATGGAGGCCGCTTAATGAAATTTACAAAGAAATCAAAAATTGATGCGAAAATTCCAACAGCTTCAATGCCTGATATTATCTTTATGTTATTAATCTTCTTTATGGTTGCAACGGTATTTAAACAATACAGCGGCTTAAAAGTTAGGGTTCCGGCCGCAACAATGATTCAGAAAATTCCGGGATCAAAACGGCATGTGGTTACCATTTGGGTAAATAAAGAGAATCAAGTTATTTGTGATGATGTGATTGTTAAGGAAATTGCAGATCTGCGAAATGTAGTTTATCAGAAACATGTAGCTGACCCACAAATAATATTGGCATTAAAAATTGATCAAACTGTTCAGATGGGTTTTGTCAATAAAATTCATCAGGAATTGAGAAAAGCAAGCACTTTGAAAGTTAACTATAACGCAAGACAGGGAGAACTTTAATATGGAAACTATTAAAAAAAATCCCGATGTAGATTTACAACTAAAATATAAAAATGTTCTCAATACAGGAATGGTACTCTCTCTTTTAATAATGGTTTTTACATTCTATTCGTTTCAAAATTTTGAGAGTGATATTTCTTTACCTGATAAACCGGATATTACCATTGAGACTATTGAGATCCCACAAACTCAGCAGTTGCAAAAACCACCGCCACCATCAAGGCCATCAATTCCGGTGGAGAGTGAAGATGAGGATCTTCTAGACGATGTAACGATTGAAGAAACAGAAGTTACATTAGATGAAATTAGTGATCTACCTCCTCCGCCACCACCTGAAGAGGATGAAGTTTATGAATTTTTCGCTGTATCGGATAAACCTGTAATTAAACACAAGGAAGTGCCTAAATATCCGGAGTTGGCTAAAAAGGCCGGAATTCAGGGAAACGTGGTTATTACTGTAACGATCGATAAAAAGGGTAATGTTGAAAATGCCAGAATATTTAAATCTATACCAATGCTAGATGATGCGGCCTTGCAAGCTGCGAAAAAATGTAGATTTAAACCGGCAAAACAACGGGACAAATTTGTAAAGGTTAAGATGAACATTCCGTTCAATTTTAAATT
>JAUVIB010000346.1 GCA_030592985.1 Calditrichaceae bacterium
CTCGAAGCATTGGAGAAATCGGTAAAAACAGAAGAGTGGGTTGATATTGAGTATCAAACCATTAATTGAGTTTGTGTGATATGTAGAAGTTGAGATTGTACCATAATTAGAATAGCACTGGAAGTTAAGTAACTCATTGATTAATTAGTTATTTTTTCAACATTTTGGACGGATTTTTCACAACAGATTTGCGATCGGTAAAGATTCCTGAAAATAATTCGAAAGAAATTAAATTATCCTAATCCTTTCAATCCATCAATAATAGTTTATTACTCCGAATATGGTTTTATTTTACAACATTCCTGATTTTAATTGAAATTATGCAAACGATTGTCTATATTTAATCTAAATAACAATTAACTGTAAATAATTATATTTAAAGGGAGAGAGAAATGAGAAAAACTTTAATTTTGACCATTCTTTTTAGTACTCTTTTATTACTTTCTTGTGGTAATAAAAATGAACAGAGTAAAACGGATGCGGCGTCTGATGCAAAAGAAACTGAATGGATTTCTTTTTTTAATGGTAAAGATTTAAGTGGTCTGGATGTACGCGGTAAAGCGGTATGGACTGTTGAAAACGGAATATTAAAAGGTGATGGGGGTATGGGACATATCTATGGTGGTCCGGTGCTAAGCGATCTTGAAGTGAAAGGAACCTTTAGAATTAGTGAAAACGGCAACAGCGGTTTATATTTCAGGGCAAATCCTCCCCAGGATAATCCGGATGGTTATCCGCGTGGTTATGAAGCACAAATTGATAATCATTCAGATGCTTATACCGGTTGGATTTGGAAACCGGGTACTCCTTCCGGAAAGGCGAAAGCCCTTGTTACAAAAGATAATGAATGGTTTACGATGAAAGTTATGGTTGTAGGTGATAAAATTAGAGTTTGGGTTAATGGTGAGTTATTGTCTGAATTAAAAGATAGCGAATATACGAAAGGACGATTTGCCATTCAGGGACATAATCCGGGACAGATCATTGAAGCCAAAGATCTGTATTATCGCGTTTTATCGAAAAAATAACGATCGTTATTTTTTCATATTGATGAATTAAAATTCTAAATTAGGCTGAATATCTACTATTTATCTTTAGGATTTTTTTCTGTTTGTCCGGTTAATTTGTCTCTATAATTAATTCATCATCATACCGATTGAGGAACTTCTACTTAGTGTCTGAACGAAAAGTGAGGAAAATGTCATTTCGAGCGAAGTCGAGAAATCTATAAATCATTGTAAATGTTAAAGTTAAGATTTCTCTCTATGGTCGAAATGACGAAAAATGTGACTTTTCGTTCAGACACTACTTAGGAAGTTCCTTCTTCTACATTAATTCTAAACGGGGTTAATTATGAATAAGTTTTTAGTCAAATCAATCATCTTTATACTTTTTGTGGGTATGTTATCTGCACAATCTATCAATACCGAAGTAATTTCTAAGTGGCCAAAATACAGCGATGCTCCTAACTCTTTGTATCACTATTTAAGCAGTCAATCCTATGAATTTTTGGAAAATAGAAACAAGGAAGTGTCAAAACTTCAAACAAAAGAGGATTGGATAAAAAGGCAAAAAGATGTTAAGGAAACGCTTATGGAAATAATAGGGCCGTTTCCTGAAAAAACGCCTCTTAATGCAAAAATCACGGGGAAAATCGAGCGTGAAAATTACCGTATTGAAAAACTGATTTATGAATCACAACCCGGGTTCTATGTATCAGCAGCTCTGTTTATTCCTAAAAAATTAAAAGGGAAAACACCGGCGGTGATCTACTGCAGCGGTCACACAAACAATGGCTTCCGTAGTCCGGTTTACCAGAAAGTAATTATTAATTTAGTAAAAAAAGGTTTTATTGTATTGGCCTACGATCCTGTAGGACAGGGAGAACGGTTGGAATATTATGATCCGGTGCTAAAAGAATCATCCGTAGGTGGACCTACTTTAGAGCATTCCTATGCGGGCGCCCAGTGTTTTTTAATTGGCAGCAGTGAAGCGCGTTATATGATTTGGGATGGTATTCGTGCTGTAGATTATCTTTTAAGCAGAGATGAGGTTGATCCGCAAAGAATAGGTATTACCGGACGTTCAGGCGGGGGGACACAATCGTCATATATCGCGGCTATGGATGAACGTATTAAGGCGGCGGCGCCGGAATGCTACATTACCAATTTAAAGCGATTACTGGAGTCCAAAGGATTGCAGGATGCTGAGCAGAATTTCTATCACGGCATTCTGAAAGGCATTGATCACGCCGATTTACTGGAAGTACGTGCACCAAAGCCGACGATGATTATTGCTACCACAAGGGATTTCTTCAGTATTCAGGGCGTTTATGAAACCTTTAATGAAACAAAACGTGCCTTTACATCTTTCGGTAAAGCTGAGAATTTCAGCCTTTCTGTTGATAATGACAAACATGCATCAACGAAAAAAAATCGTATAGCTTTATATCAGTTTTTTCAAAAGCACCTAAACCTTCCCGGAGATTCCACTGATGAAGAGGTGGCGGTTTTACAAGAAAAGGACTTGTATGCTACAAAAAGCGGTCAAGTGTCATTGGATTTTAATGGAGAGACCGTTTTTAGCCTGAATAGAAAAGAGTATCAAAAGAAACATGCTAAATTAAAAACAAAAAATATTCTAATGGCTGCAAAAAAAATAAGCGGTTATAAAAGAAGTGATAAAGAAATGGATCCAATATTTCTTGGTTCCAATAATTATAAAGACCTAATCCTTGATAAATACATTATCCGGGGAGAAGGGGATTATCCTATCCCTTTTTTGCTTCTTCGCCCAGATGATAATAAGAAACATCCTGTTGCAATCTATTTAAATCCCTCAGGTAAAGATTCTGTATTTAATGGAGATTTATATGTGGAATGGTTTGCAAGCAGGGGAAACATTGTGTTAATACCGGATTTGCTGAGTATTGGAGAAACAGGTGGAGGCCGTTTCCATGGTGATTCCTATAACTTTAAACAAGGTAAAGCAAATCTCAATATATGGTTTAATGAGATTCAGATTGGACGTAGTTTAACCGCCATTCAGGCAGGAGATATTTCCCGTTTAATTGATTTTTTGGAACAGTTAGAAAGCGTTGACAATAAACAAATATACGGGATTGCAAAAAATGAATTATGTCCGGCATTAACTCATGCAGCTTCTTTTGATGAGAGAATTCTAAAAATAGCCTTATTAAGTCCGCTAATCTCCTACAAATCACTCATTAATCATCGTTATTATAGACCACAGCTTATGAAAACTGCCATCGGCGGTGGATTAAAATATTACGATCTCAGGGATTTGTACAAAACCATGATGCCCCGAAAACTTTTACTTCTTAATGTAGTTAACCATCTTGGGGAAACTATGAAACCGGAGGATGTAAATATTGAGTTGTCCCTCGTTCATGACGCTTATTCTTCGGGAAATAGTGAAAAAATGGTTAGTAGACAGACCAATGATAATAATGAAATTTATAAACTTTTAACAGATTGGATGGAATAAAATGATATTAAAATATTTATCGATCTTCTTTTTTCTTTTTTTATTTAGTGAGATTTCAGCGGCACAATCTTTAAGCAAAGAAGAATTTAAAAATCCGAATATATCTTATCAACCTCATACGCGTTGGTGGTGGCCATCCTCAGTGACCAAGGCTGAAGTTAACTGGCAATTGGAACAGATGAAATCTCATGGAATCGGCGGTGTTGAGCAGATTACAATGGGCAGTTATTATAAAAAAGGTAATATTCCTTTTATGTCCGATGAATTTATAGACATTTTAAAGCACATGGTGATGGAAGCGAAGCGCCTGGATATGGAAGTGTCCATTAATTTTGGCGGTCCCGGTTGGATTATCGGCGGCAGCTGGGTGCCGGAAGATGAGCATAGCAAAGATATCGTACCAAGTTTTTTTGATATTTCCGGTCCAAAAAAATATAGCGGGCCTTTATCCACTCAATTAATACCAACAACACGATCATGGGAAATCCGCGATTATAAACTTTCGGGCAAGGAAAAACTTATCGCCGTTGTTGCTGGCAAGCTATCGTCCGGTACTATTCTGGAAAAATCGATTCAGGTTTTAACTTCAAAAGTGAATAAGGGGAAATTAAATTGGCAGGTGCCGGAAGGACAATGGCGCATTATGTCATTCTGGCTAAAGCGTAATGGCCACCATAATACGGTTGACCATTTTAGTATAAAGGCCATGCAAAGATATTGTGAGTATTTTGGTGGAAAGTTATATGAGGCTTTCGGGGAAGAATTTGGTAAAACAGTTGAATCGCTATTTGCCGATAGTTTTGAGTTACACAATTCTGCTTCGGGAATTTACTGGAGCGAAGGATTACTCGAAGAATTTAAAAAATATAAAGGATATGA
>JAUVIB010000223.1 GCA_030592985.1 Calditrichaceae bacterium
GAAAGTTCCCCACTCGAACAAGTTGCAACCGCAAACAACCATTAGGGCACGTTCTGAATTTTTCTTCAGGGCAAGCGCCTTTTCCCGCAGGGCAAACCAAAAGTCCTCATCAGCGGCATGATCCCACGGACTGTGTACAAGCGCTGCCCACAGGACTTTTTCCATGGCTTGTGGCAAATCCTGATAATCAGAAGGATATCCGTCGAGATATGGAAAGAAGGTCTGATCGAAAAATATACCGCTATCGGGCATTTTCGCAATCAAAGTGCCGTCTGCCGAAAACGCGTTCCAACTACCGTCGGCTTGCTTCTCAGGTTGGAACCATACCGGATATTGCGCCTTACTTCCATCGGCAAGTTTGATATCATACCAATCGGCGTCGTGTGTATTAAATGCTCTGCCAATATCAAGAACATCAGCGCCGAAGCGATCTAAAATTGCGTCCTCGGGCTGTGCAAGCTGCTGAACAACATCATAGACCCGGGTATTGCCCTGCTTGATTCCCAAGTAATTCTTAAGGTTGTTATAAGCAATCGCAGAGATACCTGAGCTTGGGGTTGAACCCAAATCCACAGGAATCCGGTCAGGTTGCTGATGGTTAATGCTTGCCAGAATACGTTCCCTCGATGTCATTCGCAATGGAAGACCTCCTCCATGTCCGCCCACCATTCGCCTTTCGTCCTGGTTTCCAAGGGGTGCTGGCAGGGCTTACAGACATCCCACCATTTTTGAGTTATTGGATCCGCTGCCATAATAGCCATATCCTCCTCAAAATTTTCACCAACATATTCAAAGTAACTGAAAAGGTAGCCATCTTTATGGTAAATAGAATAATTACGGATATTACACTTTTTAATCGTATTCAGAACTTTCGGCCAAACTTCAGCATGCAATTTTTTATATTCTTCGAACTTTTCTGGCTTTACTTTAATTACTGATCCGTACCGTTTCATTACATACCTCCGAATATTTTATCTGAATTTTCTCTTGCTTTTAAATTTCCACATCAAATTCACCAAGATCGAGTGGATAATGGCCATTTTCTTTCACTAAGCGCACAATATAATCATACGTCTGTCCGGAAACGCCGGAAGAGACAGAATGGTCTGACTGAAATATATATCCACCGCCTTTAGCCGCGTTCAACTTTCGCAATACCTCTTTGCGAATCAATTCTTTGTCACCGGTCTCCCATATTTGAATATTACTGTTTCCACAAAAACCTATCTTATGCCCAAATTTTTTTCTCAATTCAACTACGTCCATATCAGCTTTTGCTTCAAGGGGATTATACGCATCAATGCCCATTTCAATGAAATCATTAAAAATTTCATTTACCTTGCCGCACCCATGGTAAATTACATTCAGATCATTCTCGTGACAATAATCCGAAATAGCTTTTACCCAGGGCTTGAAATATTCTCTCCAATAGTCCGGTGAAAAAAGCATACCATTCCTGTAAGCAACATCTCCCCAGATAACAAAGCCATCAAGCAATCCATTAGCCGCCTGAATCTGGGCTTTAGCACAATCCAGGTAAAACTGTCCAATGCGATTAATGACCTTACCTAATTGTTCAGGATACATTCCGATCCAGAGCAGGGTATTTCCCTGGCCGATTAAACGTGTCAGGCACTCACTGCATTCTATTATACTTCCATAAACAGCAAAGTCCGGGCGCAGCGATTTGACCGTTTCGATCCATGGTGGAGAGTTACGTGAAAAGCCGTCTCCTACCCCGGCTATCTGGTTGTCGCCGGCACTAAAATAGCGTCTTTTGTCGTATGGATTGTCAAATTCAAAAACTTCAAGTTTTTCAATAGTATCGGTGTCCCAGCTTAAAAATTCCGGCATGGGAAAATCAAACTTTTTGCGAATGACTGCTTCAAAACCGGTTTTAACAATCACTTCCTGATCATTCTCTTTTAATATCTCAAAAGGCTTGATATGCGGATCCATATTGGGAACGGTAACAATCCAATCGAAATCATAATAGTAATAAGGGTCCGCATCGTCCTGCAACCCGAGATCCTTTCTCCAGCGGTCAATAAAACTTCCCCAGAAAAAGTCACTAATTGGAATACGGTCAGGCTCCTGATGGTGTAATGCTTTGTTCATACGTTTAAGTTTTTCAAGAGTACTTTTTTTTCGCTCAGTTGTTTTATTTTGGATCATTCTATTTCCTTGAAGGGTTTCCATAGTTTTTCCAACCCAATGATTAGCCTATGGTCGTCTTTAATCTAACTCGAAAAAAAAGAGAAGCAAGCTGCCTTCGGTTTTGAGCTGGGAAGAAGTAAAATGCTCACTGGATGTAGATAAATACGTATAGAAAGTGAAGAGGCTCAACTAAATATCTTTGTATCAAAAAGGTTCAAAATAAAAAAAAGGGAATAGAGTGCAAAAACTCTATTCCCTCATAAATGTAATAAAATATTACAAATTAAAATACATAACCAAGGCCAATACTAAAAGCAAATACATTTAATTGGTGTTTTCCGGCCATATTTTCCGGATAATAAGAATTGGCAGGATAATACTCTACTTCTCTTTCTGCGCCGAATAAATACTCAAAAGCAAAATCTATATTAATACTGCCGGTAGTGAATGTACCACCCGCTGTAGCAACATGATTTGTTGACGAAGGAAATAGTATATTCAATGTTTCATCCGGACCCGGCGCCGGATCATAATAATAACCAACGCGTAAAGCAAAAGGATCACTTACATAATATTCAGCTCCGAGACGAATTTGAGTAGCGTCTTTCCATTTTAATAAAAACTCTCCTTCTTGCCAGGCCGCATATTTAGAAGTGTCAAAATAGTATCATTCGGTGATAGAAGCTTTAGAGCCTTTGAAGTGTGAAAAAATATACATTTTTTACAATTATCTGAATTCACTATGCCATGTACATTTTCTCAATCATTTCCTTATAATTTTCTTCCAATATTTTCCTTTTAATTTTTAAAGTAGGTGTAATTTCACCTTTTTCCTGGGAGAAGGGCTCACTTAAAAGTCTGAATTTTTTTATCATTTCGTATTTAGCTAACGGCATGGAAATTTCTTGTAGACGCTTCTCATAAAAAGTCAGCACACGCTCGTTACGCACTAATTCAGCAATTGATGAATAATTGATTTCATGTGCCTTCGCATATTCTTCTAATGCCTCGAAAGACGGTACAATCAAGGCTGTGATGTATCTCCTCTTATCACCGATGACGGTAATTTGCTCAATATAATAATCTTTTCCAAAAAGTGATTCGATCCTCTGCGGGGCAATATTTTTACCACCGGCCGTAATGATGATGTCTTTTTTACGGTCTGTGATATGCAGAAATTCTTCGTCATCCATGTACCCGATATCCCCGGTTTTAAACCATCCATCGGTTGTGAATACTTCTGCGGTTAATTCCGGTTTTCGAAAATATCCTTTCATTACATTGTCACCTTTAACCAGAATCTCCCCGTCTTCAGCGATTTTTACCCGACAAATACTCACCACGGTTCCCGGTGTGCCAAACTTAAACCGGTCCTGGCGATTACAGGTAATAACAGGTGAGGTTTCCGTGAGTCCGTATCCCTGGGCAATAAATATTCCGGCTGCAAAGAAAAATTCTTCAATTTCCGGGGATAATGGCGCACCTCCGGCAGAAAAAAAGTTTAAACGACCGCCCATTATTGCACGAATTTTATTTAGAACCAGAGATCTGGCCATATTATGTTTCAGATTCAGGGAAAAAGATATCTTCTCTTTTCTAAAAGATTTATACTGGTATTCCCGGCCTGTGCGTATTGCCCAGTTGAAGAGTTTTCTTTTTAAATCGGATGCCTCTTCCAGGCGGGCATAAGCCGTTGCATACATTTTCTCGTACAATCTCGGAACGCCAACCATGAAAGTAGGTCGTACTTCCTTGAAATATTCCAATATATCCCTGGGGTTCTCACAATAATAAACTGTGACGCCATGCGATTGTGTCCAGTGGGTCGAAGATTTTTGGTACGAATGACTAAATGGCAGAAAACACAGCTCAATATCATTTTCACCAATATTAAAGAGTGGATCCAACGCAATAAACTGACTGAACAAATTTGCCTGAGTCAGCATTACACCTTTGGGAGTGCCGGAAGTTCCGGATGTATAAATAATAGTGGCAATATCATCTTCCACTGAGCCGGCAAAACGGTTTTTATATTCTGTTTCATTTGAAGCGGCCAAGCCCTTTTTGACAAAATCATCAAAATATAAGATATTTCTGTCCTGCTTGATTTTGACAGAATTATCAAATACCACTATTTGTTTTAAGAATTCATTGTTGGGAAAAAACTGCATCACCTTATCATACTGTTCCTGTCCGCCCACAAAGAGGATACCAATTTCCGCATCATTAATGATGTATTCAGCTTCCGGCGCTGAATTTGTGGCATAAATAGTTGTGGTAATTCCGCGTATTCCCATGATGCCGTAATCGGCGATCGTCCACTGTGGTTTATTCTGAGAATAGATACCAACCCGTTCCTGCTCCCCCAGCTCGCATTCCAGCAGCGCCTTTGAAATGCATTTTATCTGATTTCCCATTTCTTCCCAACTAATACTTTCCCATTGACCGGATTTTTTATAATACAGAGCCGGTTTTTTGTTATACTTTTGAACTCTGGCAAGAATCATTTTGGTTAAATGCGTTTGAGACATATCCACTCCATTATTCAGTTGATTGGTTTAACAAGTTAGAACGTTAGTTCAGTATCTCATTAGAGTTGTCGAAATCAGCGCTCCGGTAAATGTCATTTTAGGATAATTGAAGGCTAATTTATTGGTTTTTTCTAAAACCAAGCTCATGTTATGTTCTTAAGTTCGTAAAAGAAACAATTCACTATTGTAAAAATAGTGTAAAATTATTTGCAGATTAGATCGTTTTCAAAATAACCTGATTGGAATGAACCTAGCGAATTTTCATTCTCCGAAGGAGTCCTTTGGACGAATAATTCTATTTGCGATAATTACAGCAATCCGGTTTTTAACTAAAAAATTAAAAATCCAACGCAGAGGACGCAGAGAAACGATTTTTTATTAAGAGTAGATTTTTCATTTCTGCGAACTCTGCGGTCTCTGCGTTTAAATATTTTTGGGTCTATATCGTTTTCTATGGGTAATTATAGTTAAAAACGTTTTCGCTTTTCTTGTACCATATCTGAAAAGGTTTCCCCATTTTTAAAACATTCCTCCAAAAAGATCTTTTCGTCCGTAAACCCGGAATTACGCATGGAAACTTCCATACTGAGAGGCTTGATGTAGGACGACTCCGCAATAATACCGTAGAGACGTTCCCAGTCAATTGTGCCGGAGAAAAGTGGTTTGTGTTGATCTTGAGCACCGTCATTATCATGGAGATGAACAGAGATAAGACGATTTTTAAATTTATCGAGCATGGCAGGGCCATTAGCTCCGGTAAAATTTCCATGACCCGAATCATAACAAAGACCTATATAATCGGGAGCGTAATCATCAAAAGCCTTTGCTATTATGTCAAAATAAACAGTATCAAGATTCTCAAACGCAATACGAACATCCCGCTCTTTGGCATAGGGCATAAGTTCATCCAATGATCTAATTAATGATTCGGAATATTCTGTAGCATGCATAATTATCACATCACTACCGAGTTTTCTTGTCATATGAATCCTGTTTTTTACAAGTTCCACTCCGGCAAGTCTTTCATGCTCAATATCGGAGCACCAGTTCTTTTCTTTACCACTGGATGCATGCAGATCAAGAAGTTGAAGAGAGAAATTATTAAGCGTCTTTTTGATATGTGCGATTTCGTGTTCTGAATAGAGGTAGTCAGTGTACCACTGATGACACCAATGAACATGGGAGAAGCCTGTGTCC
>JAUVIB010000417.1 GCA_030592985.1 Calditrichaceae bacterium
ATCCGATAATAGCCCCGATAAAACCTATTAAAACAGCTTTTCCCATAAACAAAAATGAAAGATTTTTACTGCTATATCCAATTGACCGTAAAATACCAATCTCTTGTTTTCGCTCACGCACATTCAGCCAAGCTAAAGCGCCAATCCAAATAGCGGCAACAATGATAACAAAGGGAAGAATAAAGGCGAAGTATTTTTCAAACATAAGCCGCTGTTTTTCACGGGCAACAGCAATCGTTCTGTTCATAATGACTCTTCCCTCGGGAAGAACTTCATTTAATTGTTCCCGTAAAGTTATTAAAGGATCCACTTCACCATCGGCGAGACATAAACAATTTAGAGCGCGTATTTCATTGATTTGTCCTTTTTTCCCTAATATTTGCTGAACAACCTTTAGTGGGGCAAAAATACGAATATCATCTTTACTGCCATTTTCATTAAGAGAATAAGCAATTTTGAAGTGGTGGTTTGAAATTTCAATAGAATCATTTTTATGGAGATTAAACTCTTTGGCAATTTCATATCCGGGAATAACGGTTCCCTCTTCAATTGAAAATACCATAGGGGCCTTTTTCTTACCGGATGGTTCGATTTCATTAGATATTCCGGTTAAAATAACCTCTTTATCACGCCAGATTATTTTTTCCTGTAAAGTAGCTGTTAAATGAGCATAGGAAAAATTTTTAAATTTATTAAATTTTAAAACATAATCCTGGGGCATGGTATTCTTTGAATAACCGGTTGACCAAAAGTCATTTATGTTTGTCTCTTTAGGAATAACCCGGAGATTAAAGCCCATATCTCTTGTCAGACGTATGGTTTCTCGGTTTGATGCTTCTGTCATGGTAAAAAACCCCGTAAATAAAGCAACGGATGTTATAATGGCCAGTATTCCCAGAGTAAAATTTAATTTTCTGTGTTTTATTTCTTTTATTATTAATTGTAACATTTATAATTCTCTCTTTTTTGATCGTATGAATATAAAGATTCCGATAATAATAATTAGTATAAAAAATAACAATATATAAAAATATGTGGTATTAATATAATAATTATCTTGTGAAACAGAATCCGCGACAGCATTTTTTTCAGAATGTTCATCAAAGGATTTAACAATTTTAATAGCGCTTTCGGTGTAGCCATATAAAGTACCGGTTCCCAACGCGCCTTGTTTACGCACTTTATTTGGTGCAATCGATAATATTTGACTCATTTCTGCTTTTACAAAAGGATTTTCGGCATCAAAATTATGCCATTTTATAACTTCTTTTTGATGTTTTTTATCCCAGCGAATAGGCAGCATTTTACCCATAATCCAGGACCGGTCAAGACCGCATTCACAATCAGCCCCCACAATGGTTAGCAAATTATTAATATTAACCTGCTGCAGTAAAGCATTTTGCAAAGACCGGCCCATAATTCTTCCTCGACCATAAAGAACAACAACAGCCGATTGTTGTAACAAATTTTCAGTTAATCCAAGACTCCACAGCAAAACATGCTCATTCTCTAATTGAGTGTGTTTTAAAATAACCAGGGAAGGAGGATGGTCTACGGGTTTAGGCATTTGATTTTTGGATGATGTGATAGTGTCGATAGAGAGGTTAATTTCACTAAGGACCCTTTCATTTTCCGAATTATCATTACCCTCGATAAATAAGACAACAGCATAGGATTGAACGATACTATTTAATATTTCACTGCGGGAAGAAGAAGAAATAACATTCTCAAGAAGTGTCCATACTGATTCTTTAAATTTTTTCCCTTTACCTGATAATTGGAATGTTAAGGAATTATTTCCTTCGGGATCAACAAGAATAGCAATGGGTGTAGAGTAATCTTTTCCTTTTTTATAGTATTTCAACGCTGTATGTTCCGGTTGAGAAACAATATCTATTATTTCTGCCTGAACATTTGCATCCAAAAGCGCTGCATAAGTAATTCTTTTAAACTGTTTTTCCTGTTCCGGACTAACGTTTTTATCTTTAAAAAAATATAGTCGATAATTATCCGTACCAAAATCCGCAAATCCGATTTCACGCACGGTATAGCGGCAAGCAAAAGCGGGAATTGCCAGCAGGATAGTTAAAAAAATAAGTATAAGTTTATTGAATTTATGTTTTACTCTTATCAAAGGTAACTCCTATAAAATATTCTTTGTTTAATTGTCAAATCTGCCAAAGTATGATGGTCAAGACACTGTACTAAGCTTGCCGATGTTTTGTTGAAGCATCATCAGGTCTCGGGTACTATTTAGTGTCTGAACGAAAAGGGAGGAAAATGTCATTTCGAGCGAAGTCGAGAAATCTATAAATTATTGTAAACGTTCAAGTTAAAGATTTCTCCCAATGGTTGAAATGACGAAAAATGTGACTTTTCGTTTAGACACTATTTAAGAAGTCCATCTATATTATCAAAATTTAGATTCCCGATAGAAACATTCGGGAAGGACAATTATGACGGGCTATTTCCAAAATCGACAATCTCGAATCAGTCGGGATCGATTTATGCGTCCAAGTGGTTAATAAACAAGTTTCCAATTATTATCAATTTCCATATCAATAACCCCAATCTTTTTAATATAATCAATAAGAATAGTTCGCATTTCCACATTTGATTTTGATAAAAACCGCGGATTTTTAATTCCTGCTGATGCAAGATGTCCGCCGCCACCGGTAGCGCGATAACTATTCATCACAACTTTATAAATTTTATCCGCTTGCAGAAGTTTATGATTTTTTAAAAAAATAAGATTTTGAATACGGTTACCAGGTTTATTAATAAGAATTATGTCATAGGAAACACCTTCTGCCACATCGAAATTATATCCGGCGAAATCGGGATTGGTTTTCAATTTCCCATTTTTATAAATATAATACTTAGATGAAAATTCTAAAAAATCTTTAATTTGTTTTCCAGTCATTTCAATTACGTATAAATAGTTTTCAAAACGATACATAGAATACGCGTCTTTGACCTGAATTATTCCCGGCGGGATATTCAAACGGTCATTAAATGAAGCGGCAAAAGAAATGTCAGCGCCTGAGTAATCAAGCTGTGCTTTGTTTATTAACTCGATGTAAGGGGTATCCTTAAGTCGGGAATCCTTTCCTAATAAAGGCTGTTTTAATTTACCGATAACTGTATGGATATAATCCAATGTTTTTTCGTGATAATATTGGGTAAGGCTTATTATGGCCGGAGATGCTTTCACCTCTTTCATAGGTTCCAACCAACCGTTTTTTTCAATAAGGCTAAAAGAACCCATTTCTTTTTTTAATATTAATTGAGCGACGCCGAGATTATAGGCTTTTGAACCGGCATTAATTATTAGCGGATTTTTTTTTGTGGTTTTAATAGTAATTTTTTTATTTGGAATTCTTTTATGTGAATGACCGGCAAGAATAACATCAAAACCGGGGACCTGTTCTGCTACCAATTTGGAAGCATTTCCATTGGGAAGACCCCTGGCCGTTGTTTCTGCTTTATCATACTCGGCATTGGTTCCGGCATGAAACATACCGATTAGTATATCTACCTGTGGACGTACGATATC
>JAUVIB010000489.1 GCA_030592985.1 Calditrichaceae bacterium
AGTTCTTTGGACAACAATTAGTAAAACCAATTGAGTGAGAAGAAAGCCGTAAGGTGACTGAACCTTGCCTGCCCGGCTCGGACGGGTCGAAATTTCGTCGGAGTCTCTTCGACAAATACTTCGGCAAGCTCAGCACTTGTCTTAGGGAGCTTATTCAATACCAAGTTTTTTATAAAATTAAAAACTATCGCACAATTTAAGAAATAACAAAAATACATCAAATTGCCATAATTGTTATAAACTTCATCATAGGATAGTAATTATGAAAATAATGATTTGTAATATCGGTTCCACCAGCTTTAAGTTTCAACTTTTGGATATGGAAAATGAAAGTTTAATTGCCCGTGGGAGTACAGAACGGGTTGGTCATGACGATGCCATTATCACCTATTTCAATCCGAATGAAAAAGTATTTGAAAGTGTAGAGTCGTTACCTTCTCAGCGGGAAGCGGTACAGCATGCCCTGAACTTTCTCACCTCAGGAGAAAATCCCATATTAAATTCATTAAAAGATATAGACGGCATCGGTTTTAAAACGATTCAGGCCGGCGATAAAAACGGATCGGTTTTGCTTGATGAAGAAGTATTACAGGCAATGGAAGATTTCAAAGAGCTCGCTCCGGCCCATAATCCACCTTATTTAACAGCGATTTATATGTTTAAAGAAATGCTGCCCGATACGCCGCTTGTGGGTGTTTTTGAGCCGGGCTTCCATATCCATATTCCCGATTATGCCCGCATTTACGGTACACCTTATGAATGGTTCGAAAAGTATGGCGTTCGTAAATATGGTTACCACGGCGCCTCTCATAATTTTGTCACTTCAGAGACGGTGCGTTTGCTGGGGCTGCCGCAGGATAATCATAAAGTGATCACCTGTCACCTTGGTGGATCCTCCTCCTTATGCGCTTTTAAAAACGGTCGTTCTATTGATACCACAATGGGATTTACACCGCAGTCCGGTTTGATCCAGGGAACGCGTATCGGAGATTTGGACCCTTTTATTTTGCAGTACATGATGAATAAAAAAGGAATAACCCTTGATGAGGCATTGCGTGAATGCTCTAAAGATGGAGGTTTGTCCGGTATTTCAGGCATCTCTGCTGATATGCGGGATATCAATCAGGCTATTGAGGAGGGAAATCAGCGCGCCCGTCTGGCAAAGGATAAATTCATCTATGATATTAAGCGCTATATTGGAGAATTTATTGTTTTAATGGAAGGATTGGATGCTATTACTTTCACCGGAGGTATTGGACAGCGTGATGCCGGTTTGCGTCAGGATGTTTTAAAATCTTTGAATTTCCTTGGTCTTATTGTTGACAAATCAAGAAATGGGAATCATGAAAAGATAATTTCTGCAGAGAGTTCAAAAATTAAGGCTTTAGTATTGGAGACCAATGAAGAGATCGTAGTTGCACGGGAAACGCTGAAAGTGATTAATTCTAATATCAAAAACCGTTAATCGGTGTTCTTAAATCGAAATCAAGCGTGAAAAGAAGCCAGATTTTTTTCAAGACGCTACTTAAAAAAAAGCTAACGCACAACAAAAAATTGTATATTTGTCATTCCCGAACGTTTCTATCGGGAATCTAAATGTTGAAAATATGAATAAATCAATTTATCTGGAACAAGATGATTTAGATTCTCCCTAAGGCAGGAAAGCATTTTGAATGACATTTTTTTGGATCTATTCCGTATATCGATATCCCCGAGAATGAGTCAGGATCGATTTCCGCGCCCAATGGCCTATAATTAATACCAAATGTAATCCTTTCCTAACCCAAAAAAGGAGAAGATTTTGGGCATTATGAGATTGTGGCATGGCAAAGTGTCCATCGAGAAAGCTGATGATTATGAAAAATTTATGATTGAAAGAGCTGCGCCGGATTACGGCTCTGTTGATGGTTTGTTGAAACTCTATTTCCAACGTAAAAACGATAACAATACAACACATTTTCTTCTTGTAACCATTTGGGATTCCATGGACTCCATAAAAAAATTTGCTGGCGAACATCCGGAACTTGCCAAATATTATGTAGAAGATGACGATTTTTTGATAGAAAAAGAAAAGTTTGTTTCTATGTATGAAATTTTTTATGAGAAATGATTTATAAAACTTATTTCCGGCCATGAGAAGGTCTTTAGAGAGTAGAGATAAAAAATGTTGGAATGGCATTTTTACAAAGAAATTTCTCAAATCGAAAGTCCATAATTCGTTTGAGCCAATTAATAGATTAAAGCGTCTGAATTTACAGTTAAATATTACCTTAATCACGCGGAGAAATCATTATGAAAAAAATATTCTTTATTTTATTAAGCGTCTCCTTCCTATTTAGTCAAAATTATTCAACCTCTTTAAAATCCGGAGAATGGATTCACTCCTGGCTATTGTGCGGACCTATCGAGTTAAACAGTACACCTAATACAACGGTTGATTACCGCCATATAACCGGTTTTGAAACGGATTTTTTAAAATCACATGGAGGTGAGGCAAACCTTAAAGTAAAACCCGGACAGGTTGAAAATATTGGTGATATCGCAATCAAATGGAAGGCATACAGCAGCGAAGATTCCATTATTAATCTTGATAAAGCGCTGTCAAATAAAGCGGAAGTGGCCGCCTATGGGTATTGTGAAATAGAAGCAGAAAAAGATACCCTTGTTATTTTCTCTTTCGGCAGCAATGACGGCGCTCGCGTGTGGTTGAACGGAGAACAGATTTTTGATTATTATGAGCCGCGCGGGGTAACACCAGACGATGATCAAATCCCGGTTG
>JAUVIB010000062.1 GCA_030592985.1 Calditrichaceae bacterium
AGATGCTTCCGATATCCTGCTCAATGAAGCGGATTTTCAGGTTTATAATTTAATGGAACCATTCAGACCGCGTTATGTGGCGCCTCTTAATCTTCTCCCACATCAGGCGGGTATATCACTTGATCATCATAGATTAAATAATCCTGTTAGCGGCCTATCCGGCACGAACTATATACCTCTTGATGGAATTGCCAACATCGAAACATCACCGTTGATATCTTCAAATGGAGATGAAAATCCAGTACAGATCAATACGCGGCTCGTAAAAAACAGGGAGCCGTATACCCGTATTTTATATCGTCAGGGAGATTTTGGATTTAGTGAGGTAGATATTACCTTTTCACAACAATATACAAATCGCCTGCTTATTCAATTAGGGGGAACCAAACAATCATACACCGGTTGGCGGTCTAATACCAGCGCTGAGAATGACCACTATCGCGGGCAGGTTGCCTACCAGATATCAGAAAATATATACAACCGTTTTCGTTTTCAAAAAAATGATGCTAAGACCGGCATGTTTAATTTTAGCGCATTTCCAAATTACCACTATAGCGATGAACAAATCGATATTTATAATGATATAACCATTGTAACAGATAAAGAAAATAAGGAGTTTTGGCGCATTTCAGCAGACGTGAATACGGGTAATAAAACAGCTTACTTTGACTCTACAAAGGTTAATAGTCAATTTGATAATTATACTGCCGGCCTCACACGAAATATGGATTTTGTCGGATTAAGGATTAATAGTGGTGTTAATTTAGTTCACTCAGAAATTTGGGGAACGGGATACGGGAAAGAATATACAGATAATACGATTAGTGGGTTTTTATCTGCCCGCTATGATTTCAATAATCACTTTTCGATAAAGCCTTCTGTGACATATAACCACCTGTTTAGTTTTAAAAACGCATTTTCTACATCTATTGCCGTGAACTGGCAGGATAATAACATGAAGGCGAATTTTACCTATGAAAATAGCGAGCGTATTGCTTTCCGTAATGAACGTTCTTTTCAGTTAGTTAGTTTCAGGGGAAATGAAAATATTAACAGCGAAAAAATACATACGGCTGCGGCTTCATTTTCTTATTCATTAAAAAATAAATTTACTGTTTCCACTTTGGCCGGTTTGCGTATGCTGAATGAAGAGATAGTTTTTGACGGAAGCACGTTCTCTAATAGTGAAAACACGTCTTATGTATACTTAACTACAAAATTAAAATACCGTATATATAAATTCTCATTTCTTGGTGGAGGGCAAATTTCTAAAGGTGACGTACAAATATCTCCGGAAATATCAGCCTGGCTTCAGGGACAGTACCATAGTCAATTTCTAAATGGGGCTATTATTTTTGATGTTATTGGTTCGATTTATGCTTACGGAAGTCATCATCAGGTACTTTTTAATCCGGTAGTGGATCGCTTTTACCACAATCCTAATGTTATAACAGGGGGTTATTATACACTAAATTATAAGTTGGCAGCAACGGTTAAAGAGGCGCAATTTTACTTCACCATGGATAATCCCTTATCCTCCGATTATTCATATGTTCATGGCTATCAGGAGAGTTTTCGCAGGATATGCTTCGGCTTAAATTGGGTATTATGGGATTGAGCTTTTTAGTAATTGGTGAGCGGTAAATAGTAAATAGTTTCTAAATTTGTTTAATGGATTTAATCCTTCTTTAAATGGAGTTTTATTATGATCAAAAAACGTATTGAAGCTTTACGGAAATTGATGAGAAAAAATAATGTTAATGCCTATCTTATCCCAAGTACTGATCCGCATCAGAGTGAATATGTGCCGGATTTATGGCAGCGGCGTATCTGGATTAGCGGATTTGACGGTTCTGCCGGGGATGTGGTTGTTACGCTGGATAAAGCCGGATTGTGGACGGATTCACGCTATTTTTTACAGGCTGCAGCACAATTAAAGGATACAGGTATCGATCTTTATAAATTAGGTCTTCCTGAAACGCCGTCCATCGCCTCTTTTATGAAGAGTCAGCTTAAGAGCGGTGATAAAGCAGCGATTGATCCAAGAGTAATATCGGTTACTGAAGCACAATCTTTACAGACCCGGTTGCAGGCGTCCGGGGTAGATCTGGAATTTTTATCTGCCAACCTTGTGGATACGATATGGCAGGATCAGCCGTCTATGCCGCTTGGTCCTATAGAAGTCCATGATATTCAATATGCGGGAGAAAGTATCCATAGCAAATTAAGCCGTATCCGTGAGAAGATGAAAGAAATTAATACAGATGTCCATATTTTATCTACTTTAGACGCTATTGCCTGGACGTTTAATATACGAAGCAACGATATTGAGTATAATCCCCTGGTGATTTCCTACGCCATCATTAGCGCTGATTCTGCAAAACTTTTTGTTAAAAAGGAAAAGGTGACAGAAGCTCTGAAAAACCATTTCGGGAGTACAGTTGAAATATTTGATTATGATGAATTTTCTGCTCAAATAGGGGAAATCGAGAAAAAAGAGATTGTTTGGCTTGATAAATCAACCATAAATCAGTGGGTTGTTGATCTACTAAAGGGGACTAATAAAATTATTTTCAAAGAGTGTCCGGTAACCCTTTTTAAAGCGCGTAAAAATAAAACTGAGCTGGAAGGATTTAAGAACTGTCATATTCGCGATGGCGCCGCTATGGTCAATTTTTTTAGCTGGTTGGAATACGCTGTTCCTGCAGGTGGTGTTACTGAATTATCTGCTGCGGCAAAATTAGAATCATTTCGAAGGGAAATATCACTATTTAAAGGATTAAGTTTCGAAACCATCTCAGCATATGGCGAGCATGGGGCAATTGTGCATTATTCTTCTACGAAAGAGAGTGATGTGGAATTGAAACCGCAGGGAATATTCTTATTGGATTCAGGCGGCCAGTATTTAGATGGAACGACCGATATAACCAGAACCGTTGCCCTTGGCGAACCCACAAGCGAACAAAAAGACCGCTTTACCCGTGTACTAAAAGGACATATTGATTTGGCCCTGGCAAAATTTCCGGCCGGTACCCAGGGAATGCAATTGGATACTATTGCAAGAAAGTCACTTTGGGATATCGAGGAAAATTACGGTCATGGTACGGGACACGGCGTTGGTTCGTATCTGGGAGTCCACGAAGGTCCGCAAGCCATTTCGTATTATCGGGGATTGGGCGTCTCTTTGGAGCCCGGAATGATTATATCCAATGAGCCGGGATTTTATAAAGAAGGGGAGTATGGGATACGAATCGAAACATTGATTCAGGTTGTTGAATGTGAGGATAATAATTCATTTTATAGATTTAAAACAGCTACCTTGTGTCCCATTGATTTAAAACTAATTGACAAATCACTTTTAACTTCTGATGAAATTGATTACCTTAATAAATATCATAAAAGAGTTCGGGAAACTCTGTTGCCGCTTCTTGAAGAAAAGGAAAAAGAGTGGCTTATTGAGAAAACAAAGACTGTATAATTACGAAAAATTAATTACTTGTTAATGGTTAGAAATATTACGGTAAAATGGAGGGATTCACTATGAAAAAAATGACCGAAAAGGCATTAAACGAGGCGTTTGCAGGAGAGTCGATGGCGCATATGAAATATTTGGCATTCAGTGCTCAAGCTGAGAAGGAGGGCTTTGATAGAGTAGCAAATTTATTCAAAGCTATTGCATATGCCGAGCAGGTTCATGCTACCAATCATGCGAGAACACTTGGACTTTTGAAAAAAACCGTAGAAAATTTACAAGCTGGAATCGATGGGGAAAGTTTCGAAATTGAAGAGATGTATCCCGCCTATAAAGCAACGGCAGAACTTCAGGAAGAAAAAAATGCTCTACGTACGATTAATTGGGCATTGGAGAGTGAAAAGGATCATGAGGTAATGTATAAACAAGCCTTGGAAATGGTTGCAAATGGTAATGATGTGGATATTGATGATGTCTATGTCTGTCCCGTATGTGGTCATACCCATATTGGCAAACCGACGGAAAAATGTCCACTGTGTAATGTCCCTGCAGAAAAATATGTAAAATTTTAAATCAAATAACTAAGCCGTTCATTTTTATATAAAGGAACGGGTATTATCAATCCGCACAATATTTTTAGTGTCATTATAAATGAAGGTAAGGAAGTTTTATGAAGAGTATTATTATAGGTATTCTTTTGATTTCTCTTCTTCTTAGCTGCGGCCAAAAGAAGAGTGAGAAACAGATAAATCCGGCCCCATGGAGTTTGCAGAAACAGAACGATTGGTACAGTGCAAAACCCTGGCTGATTGGCTGCAACTTTTCACCAAGTACGGCAATTAATCAACTGGAAATGTGGCAGAAAGAGACATTTGATCCACAGACGATAGACAGAGAATTGGGATGGGCAGAGAATATCGGCTTCAATTTCATCCGTGTTTATTTGCATGAACTTATTTGGTCGGAAGATCAGGAAGCGTTTGCTAAAAGAATAGATAAATTTTTATCAATCGCTGATAAACATAATATTAAAGTTATGTTTGTCCTGCTGGATGATTGTTGGAATGATAATCCGAGAATGGGTAAACAGCCTGATCCAAAACCCGGTGTTCATAATTCCGGATGGGTGCAATGTCCGGGAGTTGGAATAGTTGCAGATTCGAGCGCATGGGAACCTGTGGAACGGTATGTAAAAGGAGTAATTAGAAGATTTGGTAATGATGACAGAATTATTATCTGGGATTTGTACAACGAACCTGGAAATAGCGGCATGGTTAATAAAAGTTTACCACTTTTAAAAAAGGTTTTTCAATGGGCAAGAGAAGTATCCCATATTCAGCCGTTAACGGTTGCTCCATGGCTATATGATAAGAAATTTTCCGATTTGAATGAGTTATCGCTTGAAAAATCTGATATCGTTTCATTTCATCATTATGGAAATCTTGAAGAATTAAAAAATACGGTAGACTTGTTAAGGAATGGAAGGCCTATGATATGCAGTGAATGGATGGCGCGGACAAATAATAGTCGCTTTGAAACGCATTTACCCTATTTTAAAAAGCAAAATATCGGTTGTATTAATTGGGGATTGGTTAGTGGTAAAACAAACACAATATATCCCTGGGGTTCAAAAGAGGGGTCACCGGAACCGGAATTATGGTTTCATGATATCTTTCGTAAGGATGGTACCCCATTTAGTCAGAAAGAAATTGATTTAATTATAAAATTAAGTGAAATAAAATAAAAAAGCTCTGATTTCTCAGAGCTTTTTTTATTGTTTAAAGAAAAATTATGCGTCGGCAGGAATCTTTAGCACTTCATCCATTGCTTTTTTAATTGAATCTTTTGGCAATGCGCCAACGGACATTTGTGGCTTGTCATCTGCGGGTACAAATAACATTGAAGGAATGCTGCGGATACCAAAAGCAGCGGCTAATTCCTGCTCCTGTTCAGTGTTGACTTTATAAATATTCAATTTACCAGCATATTCTTCAGATAATTCTTCGAGTATGGGAGCAACCATTTTGCACGGCTGACACCAATCAGCGTAAAAATCAATAATACATGGTAGATCACCCTCGAATTTCCAATCTTTATTTTTTTCCCAATTAAAAACTTTTTCCATAAAAGTTTCTTTTGTTAATTGTTCAGTCATTTTTCCTCCGGCTTATAAGCTATTATTTTTTATTATTTTTAAAAACATACATTTTCGATGTATTAATTTTTAAAAAGATACTATTTCAGTGATTTTTTACATATAACGATTTTTCCAAAGAAAAATTCCGGAGGAAATGAGAAGGTAAAAGATTTGCTGAATCTGCTTATTCCGGTGTATCAAGTATTTCACGAACTTTCATTAATAATTTATCTATGGGATACGGTTTTTGCAGGAAATTAATTCCTTCTTGTAAAGAACCATCACTTAAAAGGTGGTCCTGGCTGTATCCGGAAACAAAAAGAACTTTATTTAAGGGTATTTTTTCTTTAAGTTGTAAGGCCAGGTCTTTGCCATTAATTCCCGGCATAATAATATCCGTTATCATGATATCTATATTATGAAGATTCTGTAATTCTAATGCTTTTAGTCCATTTTCGGTTTCAATAACAGAATATCCGAAATTTTTCAAGGCCATGCTTACCAATTCACGCACGTCTGCATCATCTTCAACAAGTAGGATCGTTTCATTACCTGCCATGGATTCGTTTTTCGATGAACCGGTTGTTGATGATGATAATTTCTTAGAAGTTGTTGGCCAGTAGATATTAAAGATTGTACCGATAGTTGAATTATTTTCTATATAGATAAAACCATCATTTTGTTTTATTATTCCGTAAACCATGGATAATCCCAATCCGGTTCCTTTTCCAATTTCTTTTGTAGTAAAGAAGGGTTCAAAGACTCTCTCTTTAATTTTTTCATCTATTCCGGTTCCGCTATCACCAACAGAAATTAATATGTATTTTCCCTCTTTACTTCCGGGATGTGAATTAATAAAACTTTTATCAATTTGAAAAGGTTCTGTTTTTATATTAATACGCCTAATTTTACTTTTTCTATTTTCATCAATCGCGTCTTTTGCATTGATAACCAAGTTAATAAGTATTTGCTCTACTTGACTCGGGTCGGCTTTTATGTTTGGTAGGTTTGGGGATAAGCTGTATTCTATACTGATGTCTGTGGGAATAAGATGCCGGAGCATTTTCCCCAAGTCATTAATTATTTTATTGATTTTTAAAATGGCCGTTTCATGTATCTGTTTTCTACTAAAAGCCAACAATTGATTCGTTACTTTTTCTGCACGTTTACCGGCTTTGATAATGGAGAGTAAATCATTATAAACTTTTGAATTTTTTGAAGTATTTAATAAAGCAATTTCTGCATGGCCATTAATAACGGTTAAAAGGTTATTAAAATCATGAGCGATCCCGCCGGATAGAGTACCGACAGTTTCCATTTTTTGTGCCTGTTGAAGCTGCTGCTTAAGTTTATATTCCTGGGTGATATCCCTGCCAATTGCTGCATAGTTGATAATGCTGTTATCCTTATCTTTAACAGGGAAAATAATGGCGTCCTCATAATATAGAGAATCGTCCTTTTTTTTATTTATCAGGATATCATGCCATATATCCCCATTAGTGATCGTATTCCATAAATTGGTATAGAAACTATTTGAGTGTTTCCCGCTTTTTAGAATATTCGTTTTTTTACCAAGAACCTCCTGCCGGTTATATTGGGTCGTTGTTAAAAAAGCTGGATTTACATACTCCATATTACCTTCTAAGTCAGTAACTATTGTAATAGCTTCGGTTTGCTGAATAAGAGCAGCGAGGCGGGTTAGTTCTGTTTCGACTTTTTTACGTTCAGTAATATCACGCTCAATTAAATAAATTAGTTTTTTATTTCCTAATATGATAATACGTGATGATACTTCAACAGGAAAACTTGAACCGTCTTTTCGAATTCGATTTGCCTCAAAGGTTAAAGGAGTACCTACTTTTAATTTCTTAAACCGTGATTGTGCAAGCTCAAAAGTTTTTTTATCTGTAATCTGTTTTACCTGTAATCCGATAAGTTCTTCTTTAACGTAACCAAGAGCCTTGAAGGCAGCTTCGTTAACATCCAGTATAACAGGTTCTCCCTTGGGATAGTTCGGATCTACTATTATTATACTATCCGTTGCATGGTTAAATAAGGCACGAAATCGTTCTTCACTCTCTTTGATTTTGACCTGCGCTTGCTTCATTTCTGAAATATCAACGGCAAAAGCATAGATAACATCTTCGCCAAAATACTTTGTTTTATATAAATGAACAATTTTTGGGAATATTTCGCCGCTCTTTCGCTTACCCCAAAACTCAAATTGTTGTGGAATTCCATCAAATGCTAAATTAAAATGTTCATTAATTTTATTAAAATCATTTTTTAAAGGAGCTGATAAAAATACCGGTGTTTTTCCAATATAATAATCTTTCCGGTAGCCGTACATGTTAATAACTCCCTGGTTAACATCAATAAATTCTCTGTTTTTATTTTGGATGTAAATGGCATTAGTGGCATTATTAAATAGTTCGCGGTATGTTTCCTCAGATGTTTTTAATTTATTATATGTTTGAACACGGGTGGTAATGTCACGCCAAACAACCTGAATGGCTTTTTTACCTTTAAAATAGGTAGATACTGCCCCTACTTCGACATTTCTTATATTACCTTTCTTGGTGATAAAAACAAGTTTTATCATTAATTCCGGCTGCATGCCATTATTAATTGCTTCAAGAAGTTTGCCTGCGGTTTGATAATAGTCAGGGTGAATAAAATTGCTGAATGATTTACCGATGTAACTATTAGAAGTTTCATCTTGAATAAAATCTCTCGCAGCTTTATTATAGGATAAAATCTTTCCACCAGCAATAATTACAATTGGGTCAGGGGAATGTATGAAAAAATTCCGGTAAGATTCTTCACTCTCTTTTAAAGTTTTTTCCGTCTGTTTTCTTTTGGTGATATCTGAAAAAACAGTCATAATAGCCGTTTCATTTTGAAAATTAACTTTTTGGGAAACGACTTCCAAATCAACCAAGTTCCCGTCAAAATCTAACATTTTTTCTTCAATTTTAGGAGCATCTTTTCCTTTTAAAAGTTGTTTAAAACGTCTATCTACTATTTCTTTCTCACTTTCAGGCAGTGAATCCAGGACATTTGCCCCAATTATTTCATCTGAACTTTCAGCTTTAAATATTTTTATGGCTGTTTTATTTACATAAATCACTTTTCCGAGTAAACTATATATAATAATACCTAAGGGTAAAAATTCTACCAGTTGATAAAATTGTTTTTGTTGTATAATCATTGCTAATTCGTTTGTTTTTAGCTTTGAGATATCATGCAATGAGGTGATTCTTGCCTTTTTACCTTTAAAAGAGAAGCTTTTATCCCGCATTTCTGCCTGAAAAGTAGTCCCGTCTTTTCGAATTGTGGTTATTTCATACGGTTTTTCATAACCGGAATTCATTTTTTTGCGAACTAATTCTTTTGATCCCGGCGCTATGATATTATTAATGGGTATACCAATAATCTCATCGTATGAATATCCGAGTATTTCTATTGCGGCATCATTTGCCTCTATACAATATCCATTTTCGGATATGATAAGGGCGTCGCTTGTAGCTTCGGAAAGTGTGCGAAAGCATAGCTCACTGTTATTAAGCGCCATTTCTCCTTTTTTTTGCAGGTTAATATCCTTTATGATGGTAATTATTCGATTAATTCCATCAATAATAATAGTTTTTAAGACAATATGAACCCATAAACAAGAGCCGTTTTTTTTCTTTAATTGCCAATCGAATGATTGTGGTTGACCGGAAATTGTACTTTCAATCAGGGAATGAGCTTCTTCCTTCGTATAGGGAGGTATTTCCGAACTTAGAGAGCTAAATGTAAGTTTTTTAGCATTCTCCATTGAATATCCAAACATTTTAGTAAAAGTATCATTTATTTCTAATATTTTTTTTGTATGAATATCCTGTATTAGAATGGCATCGAAAGTAGAATTGAAAATGTTTCGATAACTTTCTTCAGATTTTAAAATATTATCGTAAGCTGTGTGTAGCTTTATATTTTCTTCACGCAGTTTTGCTAATTCCTGCTGTAATGTTTCTTTAGATGATTTGCTCATTTTTATCCATCAATTTTAAGGAAATAATAATAGTAACGATTAAAAAAATTAATTCATTATAAGACTTTGTTTTATCAAGACTAATAATAACTATTATCGACTATTTTTCCATATTATTTAAAATTATATTTTATTATTTTATAAATAATAATTAACTTTTATATTAGGGGATATATTTAAGGTAAATAAATTTGAAATATATAAACTTTTTACTCGTTTTATTCATAATAAATACCTGTGAAAAGACCCAAACCGTATTACAGGTAGGTCAGAATATTCCCAAATTTTCCTTATATACGCCGCAAAAGGAAAAAATATCCCTAAATAACTACAGAGGAAAATTCTTACTACTTCATTTTTGGGCAGATTGGTGTTATCAATGTCGCGCGGAATTCCCTAAACTGGAAAAGTCTTATAAAGAATTCCGGACGCAAAACTTTGAAATTATAGGAATAAATGCAGGACAAAGTGCAGATCATGTATCAGATTTTATTAATCACTATAAACTATCCTTCCCAATGATAATGGATGAAGATTTAAAAATTTCAAAAAAATATGGTGTAACTGGTCTGCCAACGAATTATTTTATTAATAAAAAAGGAAAACTTTATAAAATTATAATAGGTTGGGTAGATCGCAGGCAAATAGGTAAAATAATAAGGGAGATGAAAAATGAGAATGATTAGTTTTTTCTTTATAACGCTTTTAATGGTTATAATTTCTTGTAATGAGAAAAAGGAATCTAAAATATCTGATGCAAAGGAAATTCATCGTTGTGCAAACTGTGGAATGATAACTTCTAAATATCCTAAATGGGAACAGAAGGTGGTTTCTTCCGATAAGGGAACGATGTATTTCGATGGAGCGCGATGTATGTTTAAAATTTTATTAGATGAGAAACAACATCCTCAGAAGATTGATTCAATAATGGTTAAAGATTATTATTCCCTGGAATATATTGATGGAAACAAAGCCTATTATGTAATCGGTTCAGATGTGCTTGGTCCAATGGGGAATGAATTAATTTCGTTCCAATCTTTAAAAGATGCGGAAGAATTCAAGAAAGACCATAAAGGTGAAAAAATCATTGGATTTGCTGATGTAGATATGAAATTGGTTATGAAGTTAGCCGGTAAAATGAAGATGAAATAATGGAAACGAATAATACCTGTTAATAAATACTTTTGACTTTATTTGTAATAAATAATAAATTGATTATTCTAAAAATTATTGCCGGAGTGGTGAAATTGGTAGACGCGCTGGACTCAAAATCCAGTCTCCCTCGGGAGGTGTCGGTTCGAGTCCGACCTCCGGTACGTAAGTCCTTTAAAAACAGTAGTTTCTGGAGGGCTTTTTTCGTTTTTACTGACGTTTACTGACAAATTTTACATATTTGTTACTAAAATTTAATTTTAAATACTATAATAAATTCTATTAAATTTTGATCTTTTGTTTTGAATTATTGGTTGATTTTGTATGTGGATATCTCAAATGAGGCTGGATAAAAGACTATAAAAAGGGTTTGAATTTTTCTCTATTGAGTTCATCCATCGAGGCATAACGATTGTTTTCATTTAAAATAAATTGATATAGATATTCTCTCTAAAAATATGCGCGTTTCCCTGTCTTATAATAGGGTAATAGATTCCTGGATGTATACTGATAAAGAGTATTCTTAGGAAGTCCCATATATGCACTTGCCTCATCCATCGAAAAAAAAGGTTTTTCTGTTTCAACTATCATTTTTTTCAATGATTCCAGCTGTTCAAAAATTCTTTCCATATCTCTTTGATCTACTACCATTATAAATCCTTACAGTTTTTGATTGAAAAAATATGGGCTGACAAGAAGCCAGCTCACAGTTTATGCTTTGATTAGATTTCTACTAACAACCCATCACTATCATATTCAGAAAGTTCTAATCTTGCTTTTTCAATTGCATCTTTTTTACGAGCATTTATCTTCTCGTTTTTTACTTTCACTAACTGGAGGTTTTTTTGCTTATCCAGATAGACAAGAAGCTTAATCTCTTTCTCAGCAGGTTCTGTGGCAACCTCATATTTCTGTTTGGCCTTTGCAACTACTCTAATACCCTTTTCAATCTGAGTTAGAAGACGGTCTAAGTGGAAATCCAACCGG
>JAUVIB010000042.1 GCA_030592985.1 Calditrichaceae bacterium
CCTGCTCAACCGGTGCAGGTGGAATGGCCGGATAAATCGCCGAAACCCGCATGGTTCTGGTGGAATCCGCAGGGGAATAATTTAGTCACGCAATGGCGTACGACACCTTATATGATGGATTGGAATTTCGATGGCCTTACCGACCTGATTATGCTGGACCATGAAGGTTACCTCGCTTTTTTCCAGCGTGTAAAAGAGAACGGTACTCTAAAATTGTTACCGGGCAAACGTATTTTTTATGATGATAAAAATGAGTTATTACAGTTAAACGACAGAACAGCTGGTCACAGCGGCAGAAGGAAATTCTGTTTTATGGATTGGGATAGGGATGGACGATTGGATTTAATGCTCAACAGCCGCAATATTAGCTTTTTCCGTCAGATTAAATCTCAAAATGGTAATACCTGGTTTAAAGATATGGGAGAAGTGGTAGACTATAAACTGGCGGGTCATACAACGAGTCCCACGCCTGTTGATTGGAATAAGGACGGCATTCCCGATCTCCTGATTGGCGCCGAAGACGGGTATTTTTATTATCTGAAAAATCCAAATAAATAAAGGAACCATACAATGATAAAATCATTTTTTCTCTTTCTAATATTCACTTTTCTATCTTCTTGTTCATCAGAAGATGCGAAACAGCCGAAAATCGAAAAACTTGGTACCATCGATTGTGATCTGGTAGAAACAACGCCCATAGTATTTAAAGATCAGGTATACCGCTTTGAGTATGTACGTCAAAAATATTATGCTAATTCTACGGGAGATTCTTATTTTCGTTTTATAAATCATGAAACAGGAAAAGCGACTCCCGGCTTTGCAAAAGGATATCATCTTGGAAGCGCTTTCGTAGACGGTGACTCTGTTTATGTAACAGCTGTGGATATCTGGAATGGTGAAAATATAATTCTTTTTGTATCCGGCGATTTGCAGCACTGGAAATCACGCATGGTTTTAAATCTGCCCAATTGGGGTTTGTTTAATACGTCCCTTTGTAAAGCGGATGACCGATATGTGTTAATGTTTGAGGTGGGAAAACCCATAGATGTTGCCGGTAAACGGTTCACTGCACGTTTTGCTGAATCAAAGGATCTGCAGCATTGGCAGCTTACCGATCCACAATGCACCTACACAAAAGAACGCTATAGCGCTCCCCATGCTCTACGCTACCTTGAGGGGTATTTCTATAATTTTTATCTCGAAGCGCATGATGGATGGGAAATGCGGGTAGTACGTTCAAAAGATTTGGTCAACTGGCAGCCAAGTCCTCTTAATCCGGTTTTGAAGGCATCCGGGAAGGATAAAACAATTACAAATACGAATCTTTCCGCTGAATGTATGGAAAAAATCAAAGGGGCTAAAAATATAAATAATTCCGATATTGATTTTTGCGAATATAAAGGCCGTTTAATTATCAATTATTCCTGGGGTAATCAGCATGGTACAGAGTTTCTCGCGGAGGCGGTCTATCACGGCACACTGCATGAGTTTTTGAAGGGATGGTTTTCCGAACAATAGATATAAATGCTTTAGATATTGAATTTGTTTGTAAGGTGTAACATGTAGATTTCACAGTTGTCTCTGAAATAGCATATCCAAAAAGTGTTATAGCAATAGAATGACCAACCTGAACTTGATGATCTTTCACTCCACTGTGACCTGCATGCAAGACGTACCATTAGCCAAATTTTGCCAGTATTATTGGATACCTAACAACGCTTCTATGACTTATATTGCTATCCACATAAATTAACTTTTATAAATAAAATGCATAAGCCATTTTTTGCAATCATTAGAGTCTTTAAGTTCTTCATTACCACCAATTTGCCGGACAAAATTAACTGCTATTTCTCTGGTTTGGTCATGCTCTGCATTTAAATATGACAATATTAGTTCACAAGAATTCTCTAAAAGGTCATTAGATAATTCCGGTGAAATACTTGTTTTAGTAAGAACATCAAGAGTGTTTTGAAAGGCATATAAATTTGTTCCGTTTAGAATATACTTTATCATAGATATTGCTGGAGTCCAGTTTATTTTGCGTGGACTCTTGGAAAATGTTCTGAGTACACTAATTGCCGACATACTTAATTGCTGATCTTCATACCTTTGTAAATTCATTAGAGTCCACCATACTGAATCATATTCATCGAAGTTTAATAAAATGGCTAATGCAATTCTACGATTCAGTATGTTTGAATCATTGTTTAATATCCATAATGCTGTATTCATGTCTGAGATATTATTTTTAGATAATAGAAAATCCCAAAAAGGTTTCATTGTTTCAGAATTAAGATTATAGGTCGCTAATGAACTTTGTGCACTATCAAGTTTCCCTGTTTTTACTAAAGTATAAGTTCGGAGCCCAACGGAATATAGGCTTCGATTATTTTCAATAGTTTTTGCAAAAACTGTATATTCTTCGAGTACTGCTAATGAATCAGAAGGTTTTTGTAAATATTTAATTTTACCATTTTCATTATCTTCAATGACAGTTACAACTGAATACATAGTCGATAAATCATTATAGTCATCTATATAGAAGATTGAAGATACTTCTACAAATCCAAAATCAAGTTTCATTTGACCGGAACAAGCATGAACTGGTTTATCTGGATTTAAACTTTTCATCGAATCAAGCAATGTTTGTGCATTCCATTTTTTTAATCCCAATAATTCAATTTTCCCACGCTCAGTTTCAAATACTTGCCCATTTATGAAAGAAACCATAACAAACGTAATAAGCATAATTAATTGATTTTTTCTCATTTTTTTATTCCTCTTTTTGTTAAGTTCATAATCCATAGACTCCGAAATTAGCAAAGAAAAGTATTGCCAGTCTCTGGGGAGCTTACGTCCTTATTCCATATATAGCAACGTTTCTATACTTTATTTATTTAGGTAAAATAATAGCGTATTCATTAAACAGCTCAATAAAATTTTCTAAAATGAAATGATAATTGTGGCTTGTTTCAGATTCTTCACCTGAACCATTTTGACAATTTTTTCTATTTTCATCTATGGCGGTATCATTATTTAAGTGAAAACCATGTTTTTGGAAAATAATTTTATCTTTATTATTAAGAAATATCATCACCGGAAAACCTATAATATTATATTTGTTTTTAATAGAAATTGTTAACGAATCATCCAGTACCATTCCATACGATGTTATTTTAACTGGGATATAAAATTCATTGATGTATTTAGATACCTCCTCATCATTTAAAACTTCTTTTTCAAATTTTTTACATGGTGCACAATAGTCAGCAGTGAAATATAGAAATACTAACTTGTTTCCCTTTTGTGATAATTTTTGGATTTTCTCCTGATCGTAATCCATGAAATTAACCTGAGAAAATAAAGTATCAATATTACAGATGATTAGAAAAAATATTAGAATACTGATTCTCATTATTTACTCCTTTAAAAACGACATCTAATAACCAGTAATTAGCACTGATAAACGCTATGTGATTGTAAAAAAAATAAAAAAACAATTGCTGAAGGCGTCTGCTACATTGGTTTGTTGTTAGATAAATTTTTTATATCATCCATTTACTCGTTTAAAAGTGTGGTTTAAAGTTACTAATATAAAGACTAATACTAAAGGAAAAGAAAAATTAATCAAACTGTTGGTAATAGATATTTCTGAGAGGTATCCTCCATATTCTGACCAAATTTCCCAATAATTTGCATGATGGATATTGGCCATCCAGTATCGTAAATATTCAGGGAGAATTTGGCCAATCGAAACGAAAATTGCAATAATAATATAGTGAATAGGCGTCAAACGAGTTGGTACAAATTTCTCCACTGAGCGATTCTTACTAAAGAATAATTTAAATACCAGCCAACAAATTAAGAATAAAATTGATCCACTAATTGTTAATTCAATAAAATATAGGACTGAAAAATTTGTCGTAAAAAATGAACTTCCAAACACAATAAGTTTTGAAACTAATCCAATAAAAGTCTTTAAGGATAAAATCAATAGGAATCCTGTTAACATCCATATAATTCGATTTTGCCATACCCTATTAGGATGAGTCTTTTTAAATTCACGTTCTAATATTTCCGGCTTTCCTAAACGATGAACAGTAATCAAAAATGCTTCTTCTTCACTTAAGTTTTGGTTTTTTAGTTCATCAATTCCATCAATTAGATGATTTTCCATTTCTTCTAAATCATTGGGTGAAAATTGTTCTGAATTTTCAAAATTTACACGCCACTCCTTCAATTCTGTTTTTATGTCAAACATGGTGATTCCTCCCATAATCTATTTAAGACTGAATTGACCATGTTCCAATTTTTATGCTCTGTACTTAACGCTGTCTTGCCTTCTGACTTGAGACTATAATATTTTCGTTTTCTTCCAGATTCTGTTATTCTCCAGACTGATTTAATTAATCCTTGATTTTCCAGACGATGTAAAACCGGATAAAGCATTCCATCTGTCCAGTTTAATGATTGGTCTGATAATTCATAAACTTGGCGAATAATCTCATATCCGTAGTTTTCTCCTTTTGAAAGAATACTTAAGATTATTGGTTTTGTGGAAGCCGCAACAAGGTCTTTGGGAATCATAATTTATCTCCTTTTTTACATAGAACTATTATGTAGTTTAGAGACAATATACATAGCATTGTTAGGTAAAGCAAGTTTAAAATAGAAATGTGGAAATTTAAAACAAAGTAAGTCTAACCCTTATACCTCGCAGTTAGCCGAACCTAAGGCAGCAAAATAACCAATTAAAATATTAGCTTACGCTCTTCATTATCGCTTCTATCCGAAATCTGATTGCTAATAAAATATAATCTATAAAAGCATTAAAAATGTTTCAATAATGCTATTTATTGTGGTATATAGTGTCTGAACGAAAAGTACATTTTGTCATTGCGAGTCGGGATTCATCCCGGCGTGACAATCTTTTTTTGGAGATGTAACATACTGTTTTTATTGGGATTATTTCGTCGCTTACCCTTCTCGCAATGACACCGTTATGCTACATTTTTTATTGATTAACTCTTTTCGTTCAGACACTATTTATCAACATGTTATCTATGAACGGATGGGTTAATTAATTGGCACATTATTTGCTGCTTCTACCAGGATATATGTTCAAAAGTTCACAAATGGTAGGATGTAAAATGACAAAGAAAATATTATTGATGTTTCCGATCGTGTTTTTCCTTGCATGTACACAAATAATTGATGAAGAAGATCCGTACACAGTAGCTTATAGCGGTGATGATGGCTGTCTTGTGTGTCATACAAATGAGGCCCGTTTAAAAGCGCTGGCGCCTGCCGGTGGTGATGACGACGACCCGGGTGGTGGCTGAGGCGGCGAAGTAGCTCCGTTGGAGCCATGGGAAAAGGTTTATATCAAGATTAGAGGCGACGGCGATATATCGCAAATTGACGACCACTTTGCTGAACTTTCGTGTATTGATTGTCATAATGGAAATAGTAATAAACCGAATGATAAAGCGGCGGCACACAGTGGATTGATCCTTGATCCCTCTGAATATGTGGATGGAACAAATAGCTGTGGTAAAGCAGGCTGTCATGAAAACACTGTAGCAAATTATAAAAATAGCATGCATCAGAATTTATATGGTGAAAAACGTATGGTTGCATTGCGTTCCGGTGTTAGCTCTTTTGAACAGTGTCCTCAATCTACGCAAGATGGTTTTAATGGTGAGTGTACCAGTTGTCATGCCACTTGTGGTCAATGCCATATTTCAATCCCTAATAGCGCCGGCGGCGGATTTCCTAAAAGTGGTCCCATTTATTCATCACACCGTTTTAAGAAAACCCCGGATATGAGAAATAATTGTACTGCCTGTCATGGTTCACGTGTAGCTCATGACTACTATGGTGATGACGAAGCTGGCAGGGATGCAGATGTTCATTATTTAATGGGTTTTGATTGCCTTGATTGCCATAGTGGAGCGGAGATGCATAGTGCTGTAACAGATAAAGATAATACACACCGCTACAATTATGAGCATGCACCAAAGTGTGAAAAATGTCATTCCTCTGATATTGATGATGCGACAAATAAATATCATTCAATACACAAAGAGAAGACGTCCTGCTATGTGTGCCACGCCGTATCAACAACTAAAGGTGAACATGGCAGCTATAACAATTGTACAAAATGTCATGTGGCAGATGAGTGGAAAACAGATCCTGATTATCAAAATAATAATCCAGCGGAAGATTTTAAGATCGGACGTAATCCTTTAAAATCCGATAAGCGTCCATATAACTTTGTAACCTTACGTCATATACCGATTGCCAGAACTTCTTATGATAATTGGGGAGCATCCGGAACTTTAACCGATTATGATAAGTATGAAACATGGAAATTGGCAACGCCGCATTCAATCCAACGCTGGACGGCACAAACAGATACAACAGGAGGAAAAACATGCTCTGAAAAATGTCATATAATTAACGGAAACAATAAAGATATATATATATTTGAAGAATATATACAAAACAATTGGCCGGATGAGGTGAATTCTAATAAAGATGTTGTTGTAGATGACCATTTACCATCCTGGTGGAGTAAATAATTAATTTACATTTATTTTATTAAAGGGAAGTTTTATTATGCAGAAGTATTTATCTATGTTTTTAGTGATGTTGTTTTTAGCTTTCATGGGTTGCAGCAGTACAACCGAAGAAGAAAAGGTTGATGAGTTTGATGTTCTCGTTAAATATCTCGAGAATGGTGATGCGGATTATGAGGGCTGGGTAAACACGATGAGCGGCTGGATCGTTAATTTAGGTGATATCAATACCGGCGATTATTATGTGATGGACTTTCGTAATCTAGATGACTATAACAAAATGCACATTGACGGTGCCGTATTAACAACTATGTCCAATATGTTTGAGAAAGCAGCTTCAACATCAGACCCGATTCTTTGTGTCTGCTATAGTGGTCAATCAGCTGCGTATGCACACATGCTTTTAAGAATGAAAAAATATGATGCTTATAGTTTGAAATTTGGTATGAGTATTTATGATGTTTCATTAGACAAATGGACAGGCGCTTGTTCTAACGCTTATGCCGGTGATTTTGTAAAAACGGTCTCTCCTGATCTGCCTGAATTTAGTTATCCGACTTTGAGCACCGGGAAAAAAGAAGCTGCTGCTATCATGGATGATCGCATTGATGCTGCTGTTTCTGCTTGGGCTGGTGGTATGCTTGTACTGGCCAGTGCTGTTGTCCCCAATGCATCCAATTTTAATATTATGAATTATTGGAGTGATGCTGACTATACAGGCATCGGTCATATAGATGGCTCTTTTCAAATGTCACCAAACACACTTAAAACAACAGGAAATTTAAAATCGTTTGATCCTGCAGGGGATAATCTTCTTTACTGTTGGACAGGACAAACTGCAGCAGCATCAATTGCTTATCTAAAAGTACTTGGTTATGATGTAAAATCAATTAAGTTCGGTAACAATGCCATGATATATGACGAATTACCAAGTCATAAATGGCCAAAACCATATTCAAAATAAACACCAATTAAATCTTCAGGGGAGAGTAAATTCTCCCCTTTCTTTAAATCCAACGAATGGATAAAAAAGATGAAAAAGATATTATTATTACTTTTATGTGTCGCTTCAACAGCACTATCCGGAAATATTAAAGGAAGTTTTTCCACCGGTGTGTTTATGGGTACACCCTTTTGGAACAGTGAAAGCTATCAGCTCTATGGATTAAAGAGCAGCGATACAACGACTGTTCTTAGGAATGATACATACGCGAGAAGTGTGAATCAGCTCCGGCTAAAAGGTGATTTTTCGGATAAAATGTTTGAATACAATTTAAACATTCTGCGCAGTGACGGCTTTCAGAGTGAAAACCATATTTCCAATACGAAAATTTATGAAGTTTATTTTAAATTCAATTATAGTCGTGGTTTTGTGCAAGCCGGACGCTTATTTGCATTCAGCCGCTGGATAATGGGATCTATAGACGGTGGCGCGGCCTCTTATGCCTTGTCTAAAAATATTACCGTAAATGCATTGGGCGGTATGAATGTTAAATATGGAAAACTCTATGACAGTGATTACGCCCAGGCTTTAGGGTATGCTGATGTTGCTTTCAAAATGGATCGTTTTCTATTTAAGGTAAAAGGATTATATACAGAAAATGTATCTAAAGCTGGCGTTGATTTTCGGGGTAAACTCTGGAACATAGGAATCAGCGGGAATTATGGCTATGATATCACTAATAGTCAAATAGCAGATGGCGGCCTGAATTTAATATATTCTCCTTCTTCCAAATGGACATTAAGCGGAAATTATCGTCTTATGCGCACAGATATGTGGGAGTGGACTGATTTCAATTTTAAGGGAAGTTTGATTGAAAGAGTTTTGGCCGGTGTTCGCTATAAAATGTTTAGTAATTACTATCTTGATTTCAGGCAAATGGCTTCAATGACAATAAAAAGAATTGAATATTTATCGTTGGTAAATATAACGGGAAAATACTTCAATGTCGGTTTCAACTATCTGATCGGAGAATCCGGTAAAAAGCGTATTGGTATTAATCTTGGCGGAAAGTATACCATGAATAATGGATTATATCTCGCCGCCGGTGTTTCGCCTGTCAGTTATCAATATAACGATTATTATGAAAGTTTGCAGACAACCGCCTATTATTTCCGCGCAGCATATAAAATTTTAAAACCATTACAAGTCAGCCTTAACTTTAATTATTATCAGAATAATAAGGTGTTAGTTGATAATATGCGTGGCGGCTTACAATTACGTTACAATTTCGGGAGTTGATAAATATGAAAAAACTGAATTTTATCGGCGTACTAATTATTATTTCCGGGATTGTTTTTGCCGGACAATTACAATGGAATTCCGATTTGACTTTCTCTCATAAATATCATATCGAAGAAGAGGGTGTTGAATGTACGGAATGTCACACAGCGGTTGAAGAAAGTAAATTAGGCGCTGATGACCTGTTGCCTACAATGTCAACTTGTTTTGACTGCCATGAGGATGAAGAAGATAATTGCACTTTCTGTCATGAGAATACTAAAAATAAACGTATCATTCTTCCCCGTGTTACGGATTATAATCCCAAGTTTAATCATATAAAACATGCGGATGAAGGAATTTCATGTATTAAATGTCATGAAGGTATAAATAATAAAGAATCTGCTGCCGGAAGTGTGCATTTACCCATGATGTCCGACTGCATGGAATGTCACGAAACGCCGGAAACCATTGCCGGATGTTATAAATGTCATACGACAAATGAATCGTTAACACCGGATAATCATGCCCACTCATGGAAGAGTCAGCATGGTATGGAAAGTGAAACAGGGGATCAAAATTGTACTTCCTGTCATACAAAATCGTATTGTGTCGATTGTCATCAAGGCGCTAATCTTTTTAATGAAAGTCATGCTCCGGAATTTATTGCCACTCATTCTATCAGTTTTTCTGTTCGTGAAAGTGATTGCCAAAGCTGTCATCAAGGGTTAGATAATTGCAGGGAATGTCATACTCAGGTGAACTATGTTATTCCTGTTGATCATCTTATGCCAACGTGGAAGGGGACACTCCATTCAGAGGAAGCCCGTGCAGATTTTGATAGATGTACAGTATGCCATACACCCGGGGAAGCTACATGCGCATCATGTCATAATTTATAAATTCATTATTGTTTTAAAGAAATGGTGATTCGTTAAAATAAAAATCCGGAATCTGGTAAAAGATTCCGGATTTTTTTTAGATTTTAGTTGTTTCATTTATTATTAGTGATTATCTTTTCTCTTATTATTAATAAAATAAAGGAGATTCTATTGGGAATTAAAACGAAAATACTTATTTTAGGATTGTTGTCTTCTTTTGCATTGGCTCAAAACAATGAAGATTGTATGGATTGCCACGGTGAAACCGACCTGTCAATGATACGGGGTGATTCAACGGAAGTCTCTTTATTTGTTGTTGAAAATCATTTAAGCAATTCCATACATGAAGATATGGAATGTATTGATTGTCATGTTGTACCGGCCGAGCATTTAGATGAAGATTTTGATGAACCAATTGAAAAAGTAAATTGTGCGGATTGTCATGAAGATCAAGAAGAAGAATATAAAAACAGTATTCATGCTCTGCAGGATGGGTTTGAGGGATTGCATACAGCACAATGTTCAGATTGCCATGGAATCCATAATATTTTGAGCGCTGATGATACAGCCTCCACGATCTATCCTACAAATCTTGCCACAACCTGTGGTGAGTGCCATAGCAGACCGGAAGTAATGAAAAGAATTGGTTTTAGAAGAGGTATGGATCCTATCGCATCCTATCGTAATAGCATACACGGAAAAGCGTTAGCCGAAGATCCTGAAGGGGATGCGCCCACTTGCACGGAATGCCATGGCAGCCATGATATTCTAGCTGTGATGGATGGCAAGGCTAAATTAAATAAACATAATATTTCCAATACTTGTGGTGAATGCCATGGGGATGAGCAAGCCGAATATGAAAAGAGTATTCACTGGGCTTCAATTGAACGCGGACATTATGAATCCCCTACCTGCACTAATTGCCATGGTGAGCATAATATTCAAACATCATCAGATTCCGAGACAGTAACGAACCGGCTTTTGCAAGCAACCAATCTTTGTGCAAGCTGCCACTCAAATTCAACAATGATGGAAAATTTTGGTCTGGACCCAAAGAGATTTGATTCCTATATGAAAAGTTATCATGGCTTAGCAGTTCTCAAAAGTGATCCAAATGCCGCAACCTGCACCAGTTGTCATGAAACACATACTATTCTTTCAAAATTAGATGATGAATGTAGTGTAAATGATGCTAACCTTGTAGAAACCTGTTCAAAATGTCATAAGAACGTAACACCAAAGTTTGCCAAAATCGACGTCCATCCCATCAATATGCATTCACGAAATCCCATAGCGTATATGTTTAAAAATGTTTACCTGTGGATGATCATACTTGTAATTGGCGGTATGTTCATACATAATGTCATTATTGTTATTTATTTTGTACGTAAAAAAAGAAAAGAGGAAAAAAACGGACGTATGGTGCAGCGGTTTCAGCCGTTTGAGGTCTACCAACATGTGTTAATGGCGACCAGTTTTACCACTTTGGCAATTACCGGTTTTGCCTTAAAATTTCCGGAAGCCGGTTGGGTACAACTATTACATGATATCGGTATGACAGAAGTTATCAGAGGAACCATTCACCGGACTGCCGCAGTCATTATGGGTAGTATTTCGATTATACAACTTTTTTATCTATTGTTTACTAAGAATGGTCATCTGGATATTAAAGCGCTGACGCCAACAATGGATGATATAACCGCGTTATTTCAAAATATAAAATTCCATCTAAATTTAAGTAATAAAAGACCGCCGCAGGGACGATTCGATTATGCTGAAAAAGCAGAATATTTGGCGCTAATTTGGGGCGTTATTGTAATGGGAGCAACCGGACTTGTTCTATGGTTCCCTGAATTCTTTATGCAATTCTTTCCCACATGGGTTTTTGAAACATCTCAGGTGGTTCATTATTACGAAGCATGGCTTGCAACTTTGGCAATTCTAATTTGGCACTGGTTCTTTGTGATATATCACCCGGAACTATATCCTATTAACCTAACTTTTCTTGATGGTAAAACGACGGAAGAGAACCTTAAACACCATCATCCTCTTGAATACAAAGAACGGCAAAAGACGCAAATAGAAAACGAGGAAAAAAATTAACTAAAAAAGGCGGTATTAATACCGCCTTTTTTATTATGTATTATTAACATCTAAATTGAGCGATTGTTTATTGATTATATAGAAAACGATGGTAATAAATAAGCTCCCTGAGACGTGCACTGAGCTTGCCGAAGTGTTGTCGAAGGGGTGACGGGGCTTCGACAAGCTCAGCCACCTTAAAGTTTTCCATCTCACCAAATTGGTTTTAATAATTTATTGTAATTACAATACTTATAACAAAAATCGCTCAATATAGATAATCTTTTTATCTACTTCGCAGCTTAGATAATAAACGTAAGATTTCGATATAGAGCCAAATTAAAGTAACCATTAAACCAAAAGCTCCGTACCACTCGACAAATTTTGGAGATCCGGCTCTTGTAGCATTTTCGATAAAATCGAAATCAAGAATAAGGTTTAAAGCTGCAATAACCACTACAACCAGGCTAAAGCCGATTCCCATTAATCCTGAACCGAAAATGGAAAGATTCCCCATACCGAATAAACTGAGGACAAAACTAACAAGATAAATAACAAAAATTCCACCGGTCGCTGCAATTACACCTCGTTTAAACTTATCGGTTGCACGTATTTTTCCCGATTGATAGGCCATTAAGAGTGAAAACATTACACCAAAAGTTAAGGCGACCGCTTGTAAAGCGATTCCCGGATATTTCATTTCCAGCATAGCAGAAATTCCACCCAAAACAAGTCCTTCGAGGAGGGCGTAAATAGGTGCGGTTATGGGTGACCATTCTTTTTTAAAAATGGTTATCATAGCAAAAATGAGACCCCCGATGGCGCCAAGAATAAATAAAGGCATAATTGAGGACGAATCCTGAGAGGTCATAAATTTATCCCAGGTATAATAAAAAGTAATTCCGACTAATCCCAACATTATCAAAGTTTTATTAATAGTACCTTGAATCGTCATTACATCACCGGTTATGGTATATTGTTGCATTTGCTGTATGGCTTTATTATTAAATGCTGGATTTGATGATTTCATATTGTTTCCTCCGAAAAAGTAAATTTGTTTATTAGATTGGACGCTTTTAAAAGCTAAAAGTTTCAATTATAATAAACAATTCTAATTTTGGAATTATAATAAATTCTATTTAATTTTACTTATGGAAAATAAAATAATTAAAATTGAAAATATTTCTAAGTTTTTTAATCGCGGTCAACATAATGAGGTAAGGGCTGTTGATGACGTCACTTTTTCCATTGAGAGAAATACAATCAATCTTCTAAAGGGTCCATCCGGTTCGGGGAAGACAACGCTTCTATCTATTTTAAGCTGCCTTTCTAAACCTACTTCGGGTAATTATATCTGCTTAAACGAAATTGTTAATCGCTGGCCGGAAAAACATTTAACAAGCTTTAGGCAGACTCATATTGGAACAGTTTTTCAGGAATTTAATTTAATAAGTGATATGACTACCTTATATAATATATGTATTCCTTTGATTTCCCGGAATATACGATTTTCCAAAATTGAGAAAAGAGCCATGATTTTAGCTGAAAATCTTAAAATAAAGCATCGTTTGCATTATAAAATAGATACTCTTTCCGGGGGAGAGAAACAACGGGTTGCCATTGCCAGAGCGTTGATTAACGATCCGGAGATCCTTTTTGCAGATGAACCAACAGCACATCTTGACAGCAAATTGGCGGGAGAAATAACAGAGATATTTAAAACACTCAAAAAGATGGGAAAAACAATAGTAATTGCCAGTCATGACCCCCTGATGGAAGATAAAGGTTTTATTGACCATGTTTTTGCAATGCATGATGGAAAACTGGTAGATTAATATGCTGACAGACCATTGGATTATTGTTCATTTAATTGGACAGGTAAGTACATATATTATATTTTTTATTGCTTTTTTTGTCTCTTTGAATATTTTAGTAAATTGGAATATTTCCAATTCAACAGAAGGACAATTATTATTAGAGAGAAAAACGTATCTTGTTTCAGTAATACTTCATTTTGTTCTTTCTTTTCAATTCATTTTACTCATTCTATTTATCGAGATAATAAATAGCCACCTTCCAGACCTGA
>JAUVIB010000085.1 GCA_030592985.1 Calditrichaceae bacterium
CTCGAGTTTATGGCCGGAGCCGGGGTTGATAATTACAATTGGCGTCAGGATAAATCCTTTCCTCCGGATTTACCCTATCCCACAGTCGATCAGGGACAAAGAAGTATTTATAATCGTCAGAACCGCCAGTTAACGTATGATCTAAATGCTCGTTATAGTTATAATATTATTCCGAAACTGAGAGCTATATCTATACTTGGAGCACAGATATTTGAGAGGAAGCTTCAAACATCCTATTCCCAAAGTGAAGATTTTGATACGGAACTGATGACGGATATCGGCGCTGGTACAAATGTAACCGATTGGGGTGAGTTCTATGATCATAGCCGTGAAGCAGGTCTGTTTTTTGAACAATCAATGGCCTATAGTGAGCAATATTATTTTACCGTTGGAGTAAGAAAAGATTGGGCAAGCTCTGTGGGAAGTAAAGCGCCAAGTATATTCTACCCCAAAGCAAGTTTTGCCTTACGATTGGATAAGTATGGCTTTACCCCTGCTCAGGTTAATATGATGAAGCTGAGATTCGCCTATGGTGAAAGCGGCGTTCTTCCCGGATCCCGCGATCCAATTCAATTGCTTTGGAGCGCTTATCCTTCAGGCTACGGCGCCGGAGCTCTTTTAAGCCAGATTGGTAATGATGAAATTGAACCCGAGAGGATCAAAGAATGGGAAATAGGTATAGAAGCTGAAATTTTTAAGAATTATTCTGCGGAAATTACTTATTATAACCAATCGGCTACAAATTCAATCGTTGGTATGATATACTCCCCCTCAACCGGTTTAAATGCTACGACTGCGCCCTTTAATATTGGGGCAATGAAGGGTTGGGGTATAGAATCATTATTCAGAGCATCACCAATCCGTAACAAAAATTATGAACTTAATCTTGGTTTAATCTGGAATTATCAAACCAATGAAGTTACCGACCTGGGCGGCGCTCAACCTATTTTTGACGGATCTGATGTTAATGTAATTAAAGAAGGATTGCCAAAACATGAGTTTTATTATGTAAAAGTCCTCGGAGCGCAATTTGATGGTGATGGAAATTATACAAAACCTTTAACTACCGATAAACGCGTCAGCTTTGGTAATCCAATTCCGGAAAACACCGGATCGTTTACCGTAAACTTTCGATTTTTGAAGAATTTCAAACTGTTTATGATGGCTGATTGGGCATTGAAATTTAAGATTTACAATAATACGAAACGCTTTGCGGTCACTTTTGGTAATAACCCGGAATATAACAAATTAGAAGAACAGCTTTTTGATGATACATCAGACGATTATCTGACGCCCGGATCAACTGAATATATCAGCGCTGCAAACCGCTATGCTATGTTAGACCGCAGTTTTAAATCGAACTTTTTTGAAGACGGCGACTATTTTAAATTTCGCGAAGTCGGTTTAAGCTACAGTTTTAAAGACATATTATCATCCTATCTTAATCAACAATATGTCAGCGATTTTATTTTAGGTGTTTCGGCAAGAAATATTTGGACGACAACTAAATATAGCGGGGCAGAAGTAGAATTAAATTCCGGAGGTTCACGTAATAACACAACCGGCGCCGATAACCTGACAAGAGGTGAAGATTTTCTTACGTTAATGCACCCCAGGGTTTATAATTTCTGGTTAAGAGTAATGTTTTAAGAAAAGGAGATGATAGTTATGAAAATAAATAAATCTATAATACTTATTTTATTATCCTTAATGGCGTTTCTTTCATGTGAAAATTATGTAACAAATGTTGATCCGCTTATTGATGCCGTAGAGGATGAAAAATTGGATACAGAGAGTCAGGTGAGTTTTATTATTAAAGGCGTTAAAGCACAATTTGCCTTAACCATTGATTTTATGTTTGTCGCTTCCGACGGCCTGTCTGACGCTTTTATATTTGACCAAAGAGTGCCGAATGCAACGTATCCTCAATTTGCGGAAATTGATCAGGGAGATTTGGGTTATCCCTATGACAATAACACCGTTGACAATACATACGATCCTTTGGGAGAATTACGCTTGTATTCTGATGATTTGATTCGACGTGTAAATTCAATAATCCTATCGGATACTTCATTAAAGCGAGAAGCATTGTTTAACGGTAATCTTTACGGTGGGATTGCCCGCTATTTTTACGCTTCTTATTTTGGGTTAAATCCCACGGAAGGCGGCGGCATCATTGATAACGGTCCATTTATCCCCTCAAATGAAATGTACGGTTTGGCTATAGAAAAATTCACAGAAGCCCTTAAGTATACGGATTTTGATTATACGGACCAACCGGTAATTAGCAGTAAGGATCATGCGGAGAAAATCGTTCATTCGTTAATTGCAAGAGCCTATTTATATAAAGGTGATTATGCAAACGCGGCTACTCATGCCGCGCTTGGTATGCAAAATGGCGATGAACCGTTTCAGTCCCTTCATTTTGTCGGCGGTGATCAGGAAGACAATTACTGGTGGCAGCAAGCGGGAGATTTACGCTCACAGTTTGTTGTAGATTTCCGCTTTCTGGATTATGTTGAAGCTGATGCTGATGAGTATAACAGAATTATTATTACACCGGTTATTACAACCGGCGGGGATACCGTAAAAAATGATGATGGCAGAGCATTCCACTATCAGATTTTATATGATCAAACATCTCCCATTGATTTCTTTTCCTGGCAGGAGAATAATCTGATTCTTGCTGAGTTGGCTATACGCGGTCATGGCGGCGGAGATGCTCTTTCGTTAACAAATGAAGTGCGTTCTTTTCATGGGATTTCTGATCTTGCTTCCATTGATATGAACGGCTTGATAATTGAGCGAGATAAAGAATTATGGACACGTGGAGCACGTTTAGTTGATCAGCGTCGTTATGATATGTGGCATTTACCTGCCGGAACATGGCAATATCTATGTATTACGGCTAATGAAAGGAATAATAATCCTAACATTAATTAATTGTATGAGAATTTCTCTCTCCAAAAGGAATGCCATTGTTTGCCCAACTCAGGCGGGCACTTGTCCCGTTGGGAAAGTTTATGGTTATTTATATTATATTATTGGAACGTATCATTGTTTAACCCTACCCCAACCCCTTCCCTTTTGAAAGGGAAGGGGTTGGGGTAGGGTTTTATAATATTCCATTTCACGTATCTTTCACATTTGACCTTTTACAAAATAGGTCTGGATATTAGCATTTTGTTAATCAATTTGCATAGCAAAATTTTATCGTACAATATCACCCCGCATTGACTTAATAAAATTATGTGGGCTTATCGGGTCATTTATGCGGGGTGATTTTTAAATTTGAACCGAAAATCATAATGGTAATAGAAATATCTATTACCATTTTTTATAGTATCTCAAGATGACCTGTCTTATGTAAAATAAAAGAACATAGTTGAGCAATTTGAAATAGTGCAAATAGTTCCAATAGTTCTCCCTTTTGCATAAGGCATTCCTACGGAAGAACAGGGTGTTGCAGAATAGAGATTTCTCCACTCCGTTCACCAAAAAAAGTGGCCACAGATATCCACAGATGAAACACAGATAAAATAAATTATAAAATGATAAAGTGGCCTTTAAAAAATTTGATAGTAATTTTAAACGAAGTGGAATGATAAGATTTTTTACTGTTTGATACCCGATGTTTTTAATCGGGTTGAGTTTAAAAAATCAGTGAAACGAGTTTATAAAATTACTGCAAATTATTTTACAGCCTTGATTTTTTGATTCTTTTGTATCAAGACAAAAGAATGTTATAAATTCATATATTTCAATAAACCGTTTTTCAAGTCGACCTCAGCTTGATTAAGGGAATAATTCGAGAGAACTTTCGCTAGTTATCTGTAAATCGAAGTTAAGTCGTTATTAGCTGAGCAAAAGACATAATCTGACTGTTTTAATAATTTATTGTAATTACAATGCTTATAACCAGAATCTCTCACATATTAAATACAAAAAAATAATACCAAGTAGGTCCAATTGGTTATGCATACAATATTTACTGTTTAGCAGAAATCTAAAAATACACAGAGACATTATTGAAACATAATTTATTTAATCAACGTATTTAAAAGGCCAATCCCGAAACGAGAATTATCCAATGAAACGAGTTTATCCCATAAACTTTGCTGCAATTATTTTATGTCTAACGATATTTATTGCTATTGCAAATACCGCTCAGAACCCAAATATCCACTTTGAACACATTTCCGTTGAAAAAGGACTATCTCATAACCTGACTTCCTGTATTTTGCAGGATAAGGAAGGTTTTATCTGGTTTGGAACTTTGAATGGTCTTATTAGGTATGATGGAAAAAAACAACTTGTTTATCGACATGATCCTTTTAATATAAAATCTATATCAAGTAATAAAGTGATTTGTCTTCTGGAGGATAATGAAGGTTATATTTGGATTGGAACATATGGCGGTGGTTTAAACCGATTTAACAAGGAAACGGCTGTTTTTGAAAATTTTCAGCATGATACTGGAGATTCGACCTCTATAAGCAGTAATATAATACATACATTGCATCAGGGAAAAAACGGTACAATCTGGATTGGAAGTAAAACCGGTTTAAACAAATTGATTGTTGATAAAACAGGAGATTCTGTTAAAATAGTTTTTAGCACCTATAGGTTAGCCGATAATAATAATCATTGTAGTTTGATAATTGAAAATAATCAGGGAAAACTGATCACACACTTTATGGGTTCCGGATTATATTTTTTTAATACAGTAAATGAAACCTTTATTAAAATTGAAATGATAGGCGAGAATAATCTCCTGAAAAATATTTCATGGATACATGAAAACAGGAACGGCGGGTTATGGCTGGCTACGCTTGGGTCAGGATTATTAGAAATAAATGCCGAATTCACCGATAGTTCCGCCGTTATCACAGAATATAAACAGTTCAATACAAAGACGAACTTTTCTACTAATAATGTCTGGTGTGTGATAGAAGATAAATCAGATAATTTATGGATTGGAACCGATGATGGCCTTTATCGCTTAACATATATAAGCCGGGATTCAATTAAATTGGAATCATTCAAACATAACCCATACGATGAATACAGTTTATCAAGCAATTATATTTCAACTATTTTTGAAGATAACTCCGGCATTATTTGGCTTGGTACTTATAAAGGTGAAATTGATAAACTGATACCGGACCAGGAAATTTTTCAGCATTACAAGATAGATATTCAAGATACAAAAAGTCTATCCATGAATGAAGTTTCTGCAATTTGCGAAGATAAATCCGGCAATGTCTGGATCGGGACATCTGGCAGCGGTTTATATTACTTTGATACGAAGGACGGAACCTATACTAATTATTCACACGATCCGCACAATCCGCAAAGTATTAGTCATAATTCAATAGCGGAAATTATCGAAGATAATAATGGAACTATTTGGATTGGAACCTTTAAAGGACTAAACAAACTCAATAATAATGAGTCATTTTCTCATTATTTTGATGATGATAAGTCTCAATTTAGCGTTGGTAATAATCTGATCACTGCACTAATACAAGCAAATGACGGCCTGTTGTGGGTAGGAGTGTATAACAAAGGATTATATTTGCTAAACCCAAAAACTAAACACTTTAAACGCATCAAACATGATTCTGAAGATTCTTTAAGTTTAAGTAGTGATTATATATTATCTTTATATCAGGATATAGAAAATAGTATCTGGATAGGAACGGCCAAAGGGTTGGATCGGCTGATTTCTTTGTCTGATACAAAGGATCTGATCATAAAGGCATCTTTTGAACATCACACACATAATCCTATGGATAAAAATTCAATAAGCAGTAATCAGGTTTATTGTATGCTGGAAGATGAGAATGAGGCGATTTGGTTCGGTACGGATCACGGATTAAATAAGTTTTCAAAAAAAAAGAATGAATTTACCTATTATGATAATAATGATGGCCTTCCGGGAAATACCATCTGTGGTATTTTAAAAGATGTTGAAGGGAATATTTGGATAAGTACTTATAATGGTATTTCAAGATTTAATCCCCTTACCAAAGAATTTACAAATTATGCTTCTTTACACGGTTTGCAGGATATGGTATTTAATAAAGGCGCCTTTACAAAAGGGTCAAACGGGAACCTTTATTTCGGCGGTGTTAATGGCTTTAATATTTTTAAATCAGACAATATTAAGAAAAATATGCATAAACCACCCATTTATTTAACTTCATTTAAAATCTTTAATAAAGAGATACATTTTAAAAAAAGATGCGAGTTTATTGATAAAATTGACCTTTCTTACGATAAAAACTTTTTCACCTTCGATTTTGCCGCGCTTGACTACTTTGCTCCCGAACAAAATAATTATCATTATCACCTGCAAGGATATGACAAGAACTGGATTGATAACGGCGCAAAATCTTCCGCCAGTTACACCGGCGTTCCTCCCGGATCGTACATTTTTAAAGTAAAAGCTTCCAATAGCGATGGTATATGGAACGATAAAGAGTTGAGTATACCTGTAAATATCAGTCCTCCGTTTTGGTTAACCTGGTGGTTTAAATCAATTACTCTAATCGTAATAATATTAATTTTAATAATAACCGTTAGAATTGTTATTCGCAATGCCAAGCGTAAACTCGAAATCGATAAAAAAATATCTGAATTAAGGCTCCAGGCTTTGAGAGCAAGGATGAATCCTCATTTTATTTTTAATACAATTAATTCAATCCAATATTATATTACAAACAATGATCACTTTTTAGCGCTTCAATTTCTATCAAAATTTTCTAAGCTTATGCGTTCAACTCTTGAAAATTCGGAAAAATCTATAATTCCATTAATTGAAGAGATTGAAATGCTTAAATTATATCTTGATCTGCAGTTACTGCGCTTCGGAAATAAGTTTACCTATGAAATCATTATTGATGATTTAATTGATATTAATAAAATCGAAATTCCCACACTATTAATTCAGCCGTATATTGAGAATGCTATTACACATGGATTTATTGAAACGAGAGAAAATGGTAAAATTGATATAATTATAAAAATGAAGAATGATGTATTAGTTTGCATTATTGAAGATAATGGTATTGGCATATCCAAGGCGCTTGAGTTGAAGAAAAATGTAAAAAACACGCACAAATCTACAGCCATGCGGGTAACAAAAGAACGGCTAAATATTCTGAATGCTGCCAATAGAAGCGGTATTAATGTACGTGTCAATGATTTATCGGAAGATGATTCCGGATTATGTGGTACCAAAGTAATATTACACATACCGGTGTAAAATATAAAAATATAACCCTTTTTATCTATCATTTTAAGAAGTAGCGAAATATAAAAATTGCACATTTAATTGGGGTTTCTTTAGAAAGTAAAATAGAGAAATTTAACGGTATCAAAAAGAAGTATTAAGATATATACATTCTTAATAAAAATTTGAAATGTTTTCTATCACTATTAACATAGCCTGTTATGATTTCTCTATTGATAACTACTACAGATTTCTCATTCTGCGAAGTCCATGCCTTAGGCAGGCAGGAATCTAAATGTTGAAATATATTAAAATATGTTCAATTTTAGAAATTATCCAAATTTAGATTCCGGTTAAAGCTTGTACCTGTATGTTTAAAGCAGGTAACATACCGGAATGACAATTAATTTGTTACAGGGTATAATTAATAAAAAGATTGATGAGGAATATATGATTCGAGCCGTTATAATTGATGATGAAGAAAAAGGAAGAAAGCTGTTAATAAACTTATTGGAAAATTATTGTGATGATATAGAAATTATTGCAACAGCAGGTTCAGCAAGAGAAGGAATTGCTGTAATAAACAAAAATAATCCGGATATTGTTTTTTTAGATATCGTAATGCCCGGTGGAGACGGTTTTAGTGTATTGGACAATGTTGAAAAAATAGATTTTGAAGTGATATTTACAACCGCCTATGATCATTATGCCATCAAAGCATTACGTTTTAGCGCTTTAGATTACCTTCTTAAACCAATAAATATTGATGAATTGCAACAAGCCGTAAAAAAAATGACCACCAAAATACATGAAAAAAAATTTAATAGGAGTATCAATAATCGTTTAGAGGTATTTTTAAAAAACCGGGCGCTTGAATCAGATCAAAAAAAAATCGGATTAACAACACAAAATGGTATTCTTTTTGTATTTATTAGAGATATCATTCTTTGTAAAGCAGAAGGAAATTATACCGTATTTTACTTTACTGATTCTCGTAGCAAAGAACTCGTATCAAAAACATTAAAAGAATTTGATGAATTATTGAGTGAATTTAATTTTTTCAGAATACATCGTTCTTATCTTGTTAATTTAAAACATATTAAAGAATATTGCCGAAACAGCCACGATTGTGAGGTTGAAGGAGATGGAGGTTATGTTGTTTTGGATGAAAATATACAAGTACCGGTATCAAGAGATAAGAAAAAACTTTTATTAGAACGTTTTTCCCAACCTTTTTAATGTTTAATTTTGTTCTTTACAATTTTAGTTATAACATATTTTCCAGACTGTCATTCAACTTAGTTTCCCCCGCTTCAGGCAAGTGCAGCATGGTTACCCGCTATAAACGTACAGGTACAAGCTTTAACTGTACCATAAATATTACTATGGAAGAATCTAAATTCTATTTTTTTTAATTATCACAATTAATAGATAATTTTCAACATTCAGATTCCTGCTTTCGCAGGAACGACAACTGTGGCTACTTTTTGGAGACCTTTAGTTTTTCTCAAAACTTAGGTTATTCAGAGTCATTTCTCATGATATTTGATACATAAAATATTTATTTTGGTGTATTTCAGTTGTTTAATAGCTATATTGTGTAAAATAAAATGATTGGGAAATTTTATGGATTTAAAACTCGCAGTATTGATAGATGGTGATAATATACCTTCTGCCTATGTAAAAGAGATGATGGCAGAAATCGCTAAGTATGGCAATCCTACAATAAAAAGAATTTATGGAGACTGGACAAATCCGAAACTATCAAAGTGGAAGAATGTTCTTCTGGAAAATGCTATAACACCGATTCAACAATATGGATATACAAAAGGAAAAAATGCAACTGATTCCGCAATGATTATTGATGCAATGGATATTCTATATTCAGAAAAAGTCAATGGTTTCTGCCTGGTTTCCAGCGATAGTGATTTTACCCGTTTGGCCACAAGGCTTCGGGAAGCAGGGATGAATGTATTTGGAATTGGCGAGAAGAAAACACCGGAACCATTTATCGTTGCTTGTGATAAATTCATTTATATTGAAATTCTCAAAAACCAATCGGAAGAAAGTGAACCGGGATTTACTAAAAACAAATCCTCACAAAAAAGTAATATAGATAAAATAACTCCAAAGGTGATTAAACTGATTTCATCTACAATATCCGATTTGGCAGATGATGAAGGTTGGGCGTATCTGGGAGATGTTGGAAATCTTCTACAAAAAAAAACAACCAAATTTTGATTCCAGAAACTATGGCTTCCAAAAGTTGACTCCACTGATTAAATCAATTAAAGAATTTGAAATTGAACAACGTGAAAGTCCAAAGGGACGATTTAAGTTGATTTATGTAAAAAATAAATAACTGGCTGTACCATTCAATTAAGTTTAAATCCATAATTATAGTATATTAAAAGATAGGCGTTAAAACATTACTCCCTTCAACCGTAACTTAGAGTTTATCCCCTACTCAGTCGGAAAGGTCTAATTTTTTATTGTGGATATATTGTTAGAAAATAAAATAGCCACAGATATTCACAGATGAAACACAGATAAAAAAATTTGTTAGTGATTTTAAACGAAGTGGAACGATAGGATTTTTTATTGTTTGAGACCCGATGTTTTTCAATCGGGTCGAGTTTAAAAAATTCAGTGGA
>JAUVIB010000198.1 GCA_030592985.1 Calditrichaceae bacterium
TAAGCATAGATTTAGCCTATTCCTTATCGGATAACATTATTGCAGGCTTATCCTTTAAACCCTATCAAAGACAAGAAATTACAAAAATTGTCACACAACCGGACGGCAAAGCCCCCCAGACCTATCGTTATCGCGGAGAATACTTATTCCGTAGAAGTACCGCTTCAACTGAACGTAGAGCGGTTTTTGAAGGGTATCAATTAATACCTCAAATTGCATTTAAAAGTCCATATTATGATGGTGTTATACTTTTTAATTATAGCTATCATTGGCACGAACTCTATGACAAACCGAGCCAACGACTTTATGATGGATTTTACCAGGGACAACAATATAGTATTAATTCTGTTTTTAGGTATTATCTGAATAGAAATCATAATAATATATTCTCAATTGGGTATAAATTTAACACTCTGCAGGATTGGGCAAGAAATCCAAATGCAGATTTATCAATTTATCAAGCTGATTACAATCAGCATACTATCATCGCAGGTTATTCACATCATTTTTCTGCTTTACCACTTCTCGCGGCAGTTGAAACATCTTTCTTTTATGATGCCACAACCAAGGATGACTATCTGGCTCAGGTTTACAGAACTGGAATTAATAAAAATTTTAAGATGAGCATGGGAATTGAGTATTCTTTGAAAAAAAACATAGCTATTCGAGGTGGTTTAATTTATAATCAATATGATGAAGACGAAATATGGAACTATTTCAGTAGTTATTCCGGTTTGTATGCCACTTTTGGAGTGGGGTATACATATAATAATACGGTAATGGATTTTTATGGTTTTTTAGGAAAGTCAGCAAATAATTCCATTTTTGACAAAATATACATAAAAACAAAAGAAAAGATAAATTTTAGTTTTGAAATCAAACATTATTTTTGATAAACTATGGGATTGGTCTAATTTCTTTGATTGCTATAAAAAAGTAAATGAAATTAGAAAAATTTAATTGAAAAAAAATTAAAGTACTCGTTGGTTTATTTTAATAGATAAAATTTATAAACCTATCATGAAGATACCTGATAAACCCAAGAAATTTATATTCCGGCTAAAAAGGGTACTTAAATTAATAAATTATCTAAAAATAATGGTTTTTTGACTGTTATTTTTTAATTATAAACCAAAATAGGCTATGTTATGGAATATGCTGTAGAATGTAAAAATCTTACCCACTATTACGGAAAAAGACTTATTTACGAAAATATGAGTTTTAATATTAAAAAAGGAAGTATTTTTGGATTATTGGGGAAAAATGGTACCGGAAAAACAACAACAATAAATATTTTAAATGGTTACCTGAAACCGAAATCCGGACAGTGTTTGATCTTTGGAGAAGATTCACAAAAATTATCCCCGCAAACAAAAGCTAATGTCGGTTTTCTTATGGAAGGCCATATTCAATATAATTTTATGAATATTAGCCAAATTGAAAAATTCTACGCTCAATTTTATCCCAAATGGAATAATGCCCCCTATTGGGAACTTATGTCATTATTAAAAGTCTTACCGGAACAGAAACTTTCTTCCATGTCCTGCGGTCAACGATCTCAGGTCGCTCTTGGTTTGATTTTAGCACAGGACCCCGATTTAATGATTCTCGATGACTATTCTATGGGCCTGGATCCCGGTTATCGTCGCTTATTTATCGATTATCTCACGGAATATACAAAAGGAAGAGATAAAACAATCTTTATCACGTCTCATATAATCCAGGATTTAGAAGGATTTGTAGATGATATTGTTATACTTGATTATAAAAATGTTCTTTTATCAAGTACCATTGATGATTTTAAGAATAATTTTAGACGATTCAGATTTATATTGACCAATAAAAGTCACCAGAAAATAGAAAAAGACGCTACAATTACTAATTTTGAAATTATTAAAAATAATATATTCATTTATTCTTTTTCTGATATAAATAAAGTTAGAACATATTTGCAAAGTAAAAATATTTCAGTGAAAGATTTAGAAGAAATTCCGATGACTCTTGAAGATGCCTTTATAGGTTTAACCGGAAAATATTAGGAGATTTATATGTTTAAAGCCATAGGCTACAAGGAATGGTTGAAAATCCGCTGGGCAGCGCTTGGAATAATAATTGCTTTTATTTTGGTCTTCATAAATACGGCATTGACCCTATCATATATTGTGCGGACAAGCGATCCTAATTTATATTGGAATAATCTGATTTTTAGGATGTCTCTCTATTATTCCTTGTTAAAATACTTACCTCTTTTAGCGGGAATAATCATCTCTTTTTTTCAATTTTTTCCGGAAATAAGTGAAAATCGTTTAAAATTGGCGCTTCATCTGCCCTTAAATGAAAAATCGATCATATTAAATATGGTTGCTTTTGGGACGACGACATTGTTGGCGATATTTTTATTTATAATATTATTATTTACGCTTATGATCTTATATTTTTTCCCGGTCGAATTTTTGTATAGTTTTCTAATAACCACTGCACCTTGGTTCCTGGCAGGATTAACAATTTACTGGCTCGCTTCTTCAATTTTTGTGGAGCCTATGTGGCTCTTCCGCAGACTTTTTCTTATTCTTATATCTATTGCATATATTAGTTTGTTGTATGCTTCTAAAGGTTATAATAATTTTGAGGTATCAATTCATTGGTTTTTCCTAATAAGCATTTTTCTTTCTGTCTCAATTCTGATCTCTACTGCCCGATTTAAGAAAGGAGTCATATAATGCTTTTAAAACTCAGCCGTATAGTATTAATATTTATTGTAATATTAATTGCATCCGTTTATTTACCACATTTTTATTGGATGGCCGCATCTCCGCGAATTCATAAACCCAATATCTATTATAGTCCGGTAATAAAGAAATTTTTAACTTTTAAATACGACAATAATCCAAATGTTTTTTGTACTGCTTCAGATGGAAAAACCTATTCCCGCAAAGGATCAGACACTTTACTCCCCTTTTTAAATTATCGTTTATTAGCGGCAAAGAGTTCAATGCCTGATTCAATTGACGATATCGAGATAATTTTGGAAGATGTTCGCCGGAATAATTTCCTACTCAGAACACGGCCATATCAATTAGATCTTCCCCAAATCCCGGTTTACCCATTATTTGAATCAAAACCGGAACGTTTACAATTAGAAATTCCGGAATGTTTTTTCCGGATTACGAAAGACAAAATGGACTTCATTAATACAAAAACAAATAAGCAAAATAAACAATTAACGGAGATATTTACTAAATCGCTTGTTAAAGCAGGATTTTCATTTCCTTCAAAAAATATTTTTGGCAATCCAACAACCAGAAAAGCCTTTGATGAAGGATACTTTGTTATTGATAACAATAATTTCGTTTATCACATTAAAATGCTTAAAGGTAAACCCTTTTGTGTTAAAACCGGCATCCCCAACGATATTCGTATTAAAAAAATCATTATTAAGGAAAATTCATTAAAAGAATTTTACGGCCATATGATAACAAAAGACGATCGGGTATTTTTTATATTATATGACCAATATAAATTACAGGAATTACCCAATGAGGGCTATGATTCTTCAAGGGATCATGTTTTCATGGTAGGGAATCTCCTTTATCGTACCATTTCTTTTATTTCCACTAATAGTGTTACCAGCACCGTGGTAAACAGGCAATATAAAATAGTTGATACATTAAAAAAAACATGGAAAGATAAATACCAGTTAACTCCCGGGATAATAAGCAGTTATATTTTTCCATTTACAATTATGACACAAGATAGAAGTAGTTATTTTACGAATATTTTTATAAAACATATCAGTTTTAAGGCAATATATTTGCATATTTTTCTATTAATATTCACCATAATTTACTATATAAAAAGAAAAAAATCCATGATAAAGAACTGGCTTGACCTGATCTTTGTATTATTATTTGGCATATACGGATTCATATCAATTTTACTATTTCAAAGAGAAGATATTGAATAAGGGGGTAAGATGAGCAGCAAATTTAAATCTTTAAATATATACAAAATTGTACTTCAATATTCCATATTAGTTCTTCTGCTTTATATGGTTATACGACCATTTTTTGATTCATCATATCTCGCTGATTTTGAGACATATTGTCCTTTTGGCGGAATGCAGGCTCTAATTAGCTTTTTGGTTAACACCTCATTAGCATGCAGTATGACGGAAACACAAATATTCCTTGGCCTGGCGCTATTTATTGGCGTCCTCTTATTTGGGAAACTATTTTGCAGTTATGTCTGCCCAATTGGAACCGTGACCGAATGGCTGGGCAGCTTAGGCAGAAAATGGAAAATCCAAATAACTGTCTCCGGAATAGCAGATCGTGTATTACGTGTTTTTAAATATGCTTTATTGTTTATTACAGCTTATTTCACCGTAGAATCGAGTGAATTATTTTGCAAGGAATATGACCCCTATTATGCCATTGTTACCGGATTTGGTCATGATGTTGTTTTTTGGTATGCCGTAATTGGCCTAATTATAACCATTATCGGCTCCATAATTGTCCGGCAGTTTTGGTGTAAATACTTTTGCCCTCTCGGCGCAATAACCAACATTTTTACCTATGGATTCGGATTTATTGCTATTATTGCCGTCTACTTAATTTTACTTTCCTTTGGATTAACCATCAGTTGGCTCTGGCCCTTTGGTATAATTACCGTTTTAGGATTCATCCTTGAAACGGTACGCCTAAAAGGATGGAAACTCCCTCCTTTTAAAATTACCAGGGATGAGATTCTGTGTACAGACTGCAAACTTTGCGACGAAGCCTGCCCGATTGATATTAAGGTATCAGAGTTAAAAACTGTTGAGCATATTGACTGTCATTTATGCAATGATTGTATCTATTCATGCCCTGTTCCCAATACCTTACAAATTAACAAAAAAGAGAGACGCTGGTTACCGGCAACGGCTGTTATTGTTTTAACAATTATTGGTTTATTTGCCGCTTCATATATCGAGCTGCCCACAATTAATAAAAAATGGGCGAGTGATGAGAAGCTTGAGCAAGCATCTATCTACAGTCAAAGTGGATTGAAGAATGTGACATGTTTTGGAAGCGCTTCTTCATTTGCCGCAAAAATGCGCCGCTTAAAAGGCGTTCTGGGTGTTAAAGCATTCGTTCAATCTAATACCGTTGAGGTATATTATGATCCGGATATTTTAAATGAACAACAAATCAAGAAAACAATTTTTACGCCATCACGCACATTACTAAGAAATCCCGATAAATCTATTTCTCAAATATCCATTACAACAATGGATATTGAAAAACTATTTGACAGCTATGATGTCTTCTATTTTACAAAGCTGCTTCAATCCAATAAGGGTGTTTTTGGATTTAAAACTAAATTTGGAGAACCGGTAGAAGCAAATATTTATTTTTCAAATGAGATAACTTCAGCGAAAAAAATAAAGGAATTAATAGAATCTCCCGAACTGACCTATCAAAGCCGTGGAAAAACAGTAAATAAAACATTGAAATTTGAAGTCTCCTCTGTTTCTGATTCAATAGGAACTGTCAGTAAACTGAATTTTATTAAAGAAATGTTCTCTCCTTACAATAAAATATTTAACGGCTACCGGAATTATAAATCGGAAGATTTATCTATTTACCGCATACCCATGCCCCAGGCTTTATCCCCATCAGCCATGCGGAATATCAAATATTTAACCGCCCATATTTCTGCGGACACCGGGATTGTACGTTTGCAAACGGTCTATATTGATAAACCGTATGCACAAATCTATTTTTCCAATGAACTTACTGATTCTAATTCAGTTTATACTTATTTAACAGGGGATACCTTACGCTTTCAATATTCTACAGGAAAAAAGGGCGAACGAATTAATACTTTTGTTTTTAAAGCGAAAGGGCATGTTATCCCGGTAACACCAAAAAAAAGGGAAACTAAATAAAACTTATTCAAGAGTATAAAAATCTTTTTAATGATTTCTGAGGAGAGAATGTTTTTCAGTAATAAGTTGACTTAAAATAGACCGGGTTAGTTTTCACTAGCATTTTGGGTGTCCCTCTATAAAGTTAACGATATTGCTCGACATAATTTTAAATACATATTCCAAATACTTACTTTAAAACAGCCTTCTTTAGTCAAATTTCAACGTTTTATTGTAATTTTCATACTTAGTGTCTGAACGAAAAATCACATTTTTCGTCATTTCGACCATAGGGAGAAATCTTAACTTTAACATTTACAATGATTTATAGATTTCTCCGCGTCAGAGACGGGCAGGCGACTTCGCTCGAAATGACATTTTCCTCACTTTTCGTTCAGACA
>JAUVIB010000360.1 GCA_030592985.1 Calditrichaceae bacterium
AATGAAGTAAACGGGGTAAAAATTTATACTCTAAATACCCATACCTTTTCACAGGAAGATTTTGATCGTGTAGGAGAAGTATTGTTATGCCCGAAATCGCTTGGATTGCTCGAACTGCCGCAATCATGGGCCAACACAATCCGCCTTGCTTTTAATGAGCCGCTTGCAGAGGATTTTGAAGCGCCTGTGAGAGTCTCTTTTCAGGTTTTGGCGCCCGGAAGTGTTGTTATTCAGAATTATAATAAATTTGTAGTAAAAGTACGCTATAACGTTGAAAATATAAATTCCAAGACTTTTAAAGATCATTTTTCTGATACGATGTATAAAATAGAAAATAAAAATCTTATCTTTGAATTGTCGCCGCGCTCGCGTGTCTGGCTTGAAGCTGTTAAATAAATTCTTGTGAGGGAAAAAGAAATTTAAATATGCGTTTTTTTGCTGATTTTCATATACATTCTCACTATTCGCTGGCCACAAGCAGGGAGTTGACGCCTGAAAAGCTTGATTATTGGGCAGGGATTAAAGGGATTAAAGTTGTGGGAAGCGGTGATTTTACACATCCCGGCTGGATAAAAGAATTAAAGGAAAAACTCGCACCGGCAGAAGCGGGTTTGTATAAACTGAAAAACGAATACAAGATAAACGGCGACAGCAATACACGCTTTACACTGACTGCGGAAATAAGCAGCGTTTATAAAAAGCTGGGGAAAGTTCGCCGGATTCATAATATCCTTTTTGCTCCCGATTTTGCTGTTGTAGAAAAAATATCCTCCAAGCTGCAAAATATAGGAAAGTTAACCTCCGATGGTCGTCCGATTCTAAAATTGGATTCAAGGGACCTTTTAGAAATTTGCCTTGATGTTTCGGATAAAACGCTGCTGGTTCCTGCTCATATTTGGACGCCCTGGTATTCCGTTCTCGGAGCAAAATCCGGCTTTGACAGTATTGAAATGTGTTTTGAAGATTTATCTAATCATATTTTTGCGGTCGAAACAGGTTTATCCTCAGATCCGCCCATGAACCGCCGATGCGAGTTTCTTGATAATTATACACTCATCTCAAATTCAGACGCCCATTCTCCTGAAAAACTGGGGCGGGAGGCCAATATATTCAATTGTGAATTGAATTATGAGGCTATTATCTCGGCTATTAAAAAAGGTAGTTCGCCTGAATTTTTGGGTACCATCGAATTTTATCCTCAGGAGGGGAAATATTATTATGACGGACATCGTAAATGCGGGATATCATTGTCTCCTGAAGAAACGAAAAATAATAATAATCTTTGCCCTGTATGCGGGAAAAAAGTAACCTTAGGCGTTTTAAGCCGGATCCAGCAGCTTTCGAACAGACCTGCATCATATCAACATCCCAAACAGCTCCCATTCCATTCACTTATTCCCTTAAAAAATATCTTAAGCGCCTATTTGCATAGGGGCGTAAATACTAAAAAAGTGACAACACTCTATCATGATATCATTAATAAGACTGGATCTGAATTGGAAATTCTTCTGAACTTTTCTGTAAATGATCTTAACACTTTACTCGGTGAAGAGCTTGCTGATGCGGTTTATCGCGCTCGTTCAGGTAATATTAATATTACCAAGGGATATGATGGGAAATTTGGTGAAATAGTCTTTTTTTAAAATAAAATTCTGAATTTTTACAAAGATTTTCAACGCTTTTTAGAAAATCATCTCTTAATAACAGGTGTTCTACCATCAATATCATTCCGAGCATGGCGAGATATTTTCGCCATTTTGGGCAATTATAAGATAAATATCCGATTTTTCTTCCATATGCTTAATGCTAAATCCGGCCGATGCGATTACTTCTGCTAATTGTTCTGCCGGAAGGATTCGATCATTTTCCACCTCCCTGCCGGCTTGCCGGTGCAGCTTATTAAGTTCTTTGTGCCCCATAAGATGGAGGATAACCAAAAGGCCTCCCGGTTTCAATGAGGATCGTATCTCTAAGGAAGCCTTATATTTATCATAAAAATGGGGAAAAGCCTGAAAACAAATCACTGAATTAAAATAATTTTCAGGAAGCGGCAATGAATGAGCGTCTCCCAGGATAAAGCAGGTATTCCGGTTTTTATATTTATCGCGAGCCTGGATGAGCATTTTTATTGCTATATCCAATTCAATAATTTTTGAATTTAGGGGATTATATTTGTTTAATACCGGTATGAGTACGCCTGTTCCGCTGCCCAAATCTAGAAAAGGTGCTTTGAGGAATGAAAGTTTTTCCGTGAAAATCATTTCAATTCGACTAAGATGTTGCGTATTAATATCCTTATCCCATGAATGGGACTGTTTATTAAAAAATTCCTGAGTAGTTTTTTGTTTGGCCATTTTTTATCCTGTTATGAAAATATTATTCATTACTACCATATGCAGGGAATTTTTGTTGAATAAACCGCATGGTTAAAGGGACGACTATCAGTTGTAGAATAATCCCTGGAATACCACTAATGACAAGGGCTATTGAAAATAATGGATGTGTAAAACCAAATAATGGGGCAATTAACGAGACGATCATAAAAAGTAATAAACGATCGACTACGATTCCCGAAATTAAAGCAAGCCATATTGGTTTATGCAGGTGAACGCGAATGGTAGAGATTAATTGAGAAATAACGGTCAGTTCTATGAGAATTACCGGCAAAACAGGCGGCGCCAATGGGGGCATCCCGGTTAAAAGCCATGAAACGAGAGGTGAAATAACAGCAACAGAGAAGGCGAAGCGTCGTGATAAAAGCATACTACCAACGATGACCGGTAAAAACATGGGTAAAAACATGGCTCCCAGGCCAACGAGATGGAAAAATTGAGGAAGAATAACACCCATGGCGGCAAAGAGCGCTGCTAAAGGGATTTGTCGCAGATCATCCTGGCTAAGTTTAGTATTCATTTTTACCATGAATCTTATATTCTCGTAAATAAGGTATTAAAATAGGCCTAAAATCATTTATTCTCTTTAATTGCCATACTCCTGCATAAAAAGCCAAATTATAATTTAATTGTAGTACCGATCCGGCCTTGTATACCCGGAGCTGGATAGCCTGGCAATACATAATAAGTACGGTTAAGGAGATTTAATACCTTTGCATAAAATTCCATTGTATTAAGTGTCAGGGATATGGAAAAGTTTAATACATTATAATCCTGTAACGGATCTTCAAATTTATTGGCGGCATATAATCCTTCGATATATTTACCATACAGATTAAAGCCGATTCGTTTATATTTTGAGAATAGCATGTACTTAAATTGATGTTCAGGGCTAAAAGCCGTTAACTGATCCGGATCTATATAACTATAACCTAATTGAATGCCTGTATTTTTGATAAGCATCATCTTTAACTTAGATTCAATTCCCCATTGATCCGCTTTACCGCTATTTTGAAATTGATATAGAGGAGGTGGCGGTATATGAGGGAGGCTTTGAATCATATTTTCAACCCTGTTTTTAAAAACAGCGATTCTAAATGAGTTTTGATTTTTCCACGAAAAATGCGCTCCGGTTTCAAGGCTATTGACGGACTCTTCTTGAAGCTGATCATTAGCCGAAGGGAAAAGATAAAGTTCCATCAGAGTCGGATTCCGGAAACCGTTTTGATAATTGGCAAACAGTTTAAAGGATGGGAACAGGTTTAATGCTACTCCCATTACAGGTGATATTTGGCTGAGCGGTAGCGTATTGTATTGGTAGCGCAAACCGGCTTTAATGTGTACCATTTCCCATGGTGAATAAAACCCTAAAATGTAAAGTCCGTAACTCGTTAATTGATGCTCAGCGGGATTTACAACAGGAGCGCCGTTTGGCAGGGTGCTGAAATCGTTTTTTGCTTTGCCTCCATAGTGGATGATATCAAGTCCACCGGCAAAACTAAAATTATTGGATAAAAGCCAATTTTGATAACTTGATAATCCGATTGTATAATCATTTGATTCAAAACCATCGTAAAAACGGTGTTTTCCGAGATTGGTATATACCTGAGTTGATCCCTGAATTTTATCAAATATATTTTTTAAGATTATTTCCCCGGTTATCCTCTCTATTTTTGCGTAAGTACCGAGATTAGCCACGTCTTCCAGGCCCACTCTTGCCGGATCATCAAAACTATAGGGTACATAACGT
>JAUVIB010000452.1 GCA_030592985.1 Calditrichaceae bacterium
AACGTGGTATTCCATGGAAAATGGTTTATACAGAATCTTTACCTACCAAATCTGAAGCCTTGAAAAGGGAACGCGAAATTAAAAGGAAAAAAAGTAAAAGATTTATCGAAAGTCTGATTACTAATAGCGCAGAAAGTTGTTCCGCCAGAGAGCGGAAAGTCTCGTCCGGATCGCCAAATGTTAGATAGGGAAATCAAAAATCCGGTTTCCCCTTTTTTTTTGGACTTGCCATGTGGTTTATTTATATCATTTACTCTGAAAAAATCGATGGATACTACACCGGGATTACTGATGATCCTGAATGGCGGTTATTCCGCCATAATGATGAATAGGGCAAGAGATAATATATCTAACGCCTGGCAGCGCTCTGAACGGCTAACGTCATTAACTTTCCCGGTACCTTATCGGGGTAAAGCAAAACAATTTTTAAGAACTGTTTATCCCTTGCCCGGGGATAACCATACTACATTGCTAATGTGAAACTATTTGTGAATATCAAACCTAATGAAAGCCATGGGTTTTTTGGATAAAATAATTGTTTTGGCCTTCATGCCGGAATAATGAGTATTTATTTGTCTTTGTTGCTCAGAATTATATTTTTACTCGTATAAATACATATTGAACTGAAAAAGTTAAACATTTTGCTAAAATAAAAAATAATTTCTCTTTGTTATTTAGAATTTTTTTATTTACTTTTGTATGATTAATTAACTGGCAATCTGAATAAAAAAGGGCTGTTTTAGAACCCATGGCAAGAATAAAAATTGATCTTCCCGATTCTTATATATTTACCACTGAGATTGCCGTAAGAATTACCGACCTGAATTATGCCAACCATCTTGGCAATGATTCTCTTTTATCTATTGTTCATGAAACCCGCCAAAGGTTTTTTATAAGTTTGGGGTTTTCAGAAATGGATATTGAGGGCATCGGTACGATCATGTCAGATGTGGTTATTGTATATCAATCACAATCTCATTTTTCGGATATATTGCATATTAGTATTGGCATTAAAGATGTATCAAGGTCAACCCTCGATTTGATTTATTTGATAATCAACAAAGCAACCGGAAAAAAAGTAGCGACTGTTAAAACGGGAATGGTTTTTTTCAATTATCTAAAACAGCGTCCGGTTTCAATACCTAAGTCATTTTTAAAAAAATAAAATCGGAATAATAAACCTTGTAAAGTATATTGTTATCTTAATATATTCAGCATGACCTGACACTTAACGGGAGAGTATTTATGATTAGCGTTACATCCGAAGTAAATAATATCACTCTGCTTACTATAAAAGGAAAACTGGTAAGTATTGATGATGTAGAACAACTCTATCAAACTATTCGCGGGATAATAAATAACGACCAAAAAAAAATCATCATGGATTTAAAAAATGTTAACTGGATCTCAAGTCTTGGTGTTGGGGCCTTAATGCGCAGTTTAACTACTGTCAGAAATACTAATGGTGATTTGAGATTGTCCGGTGTGAGTGATAAAGTAAAAAATGTTTTTTTTATTACCAAGCTTGATTCGGTTTTTCAGATTTTTTCAAATCTTGAGGATGCTGTTCAATGCTTTGATTAATATTGCTTATGCGCGACCGGTGGATTACACTTTCCGTACTATCATGGCCCTGATGTTTTCATTTCATTTGACTTTTTGTGTCTACATTTTAAATTAATTCAAATAAGATAAATTAATTCCGGTTTTCGATGCGATCAATATTTGATATAAAAAAGTCCATTACAGAAATCTATAACCTTTTCAAAAAACGTAATGTCTCTACTGTTTTTACACTGGGATCGGTTATCAATATATTCGAAATAGGCAATGAAGTGTTTATGAAATATCACGGGGAGGAATACGAACGGTTAATTAAACGCTCGCCTTCCAGCGCTCCCGATCTATTGGATGATGAACCTTTTAGCCTGGAACGTACATTGCAGATATATGATCAACTGGAAAGTAAATATGAAAACATTACACCTGAGCTTATACAGGAAGTTTTTGAAATAAATAGCCGTTTAGCCTGGAAAGATTACAGAAAAAAATATGACGTGTATATATTGGATATCTGCCAAAAAAATCCAAATGATAAATACCTGTGTTATCTGGCCGCTGTTGTATATTATGATCATAAGGATTTTAGGAATGCCTTAAAGTATATCGACTTTTCTCTACAAAACTACACTTCTTCCGCTGATATGACTCACTTTAAAGCTTTGTGTTATATTCAACTTGGGGAATTGGAAGCGGCCAGGACCTATCTGTATCAGGCATTATTTTTGGCGGAAATCTCACCGGAATCCCCATCCAAAAGGCATGAAAAACATAATATTTATCCCAATTATCCCGTCGACTTTCATACCTCCGCTGCAATGATCCGGGCTGATTTAAATAAACTTGATCGCGCTGAACATCTATTTGAACATAATATCATGAATATACTATTAACTACGGATTGATATTATTCTACTTTTAAATATATTGTTTCCAATCATCAATTAGAATATTAGTTGTGCCTGTATTTTTTTTAGCGAAAGAATTGGCTTTTTTTCCGACATGTTCTCTCAGGGTTTTATCATTTATAAGTGAAGTAATATATCGTTCAAATTCATCTGTAGAATGAACAACATAACTGCCTCCAAGTTTATTTAATCTAACCGCTTCCGATGCATTTTCGATCACAGGGCCATAAATAACCGGGATGCCGTATACGGCCGGTTCCATCACATTATGTATGCCTTGTTTAAAACCACCGCCAACATAAGCAATTTTGGCATATTTATATAAATCCGCTAAAACGCCTATTGCATCCACAACCAACACTCTTTGGGTATCAATTATATCTAAGTCAGAAAATAAGATGCTGTTTTCCTTGCCTATCGCCTGAAATATAAGATGGATAATCTTTCCATTCGGATCATGAGGGACAAGAATAAATTTCCAGTCCTTATTCTTAGAATGGATTTTTTGAATAATCGGTTTAATTATATCCAGATCTTCCGGCCAAATGCTTCCAAATACAATTATTGATGAATTTATATGCCAAAATTCTGGAATTACATTTTTTTTAATGGCTTCTTCTTTTCGAATAAGTACCTGATCGAATTTTGTGTCGCCAACCTGTTTTATGCGACATTCCGGAAAATATTCCCGAAACAATTCACTATCCCGATCGCTTATGGTATAAATGGAATTTATTAATGGATAAACATAGC
>JAUVIB010000440.1 GCA_030592985.1 Calditrichaceae bacterium
GGGAAGCGCTTTAGTGATTGAAGAAGTATTTAAAAAAGCCGGCTTTCCTGAAAATCTGTTTAGTACATTACTAATTCCATCTTCAATGGTTGAAGGCGTAATACGCAATGAGCATATTAAAGCAATAACACTAACGGGAAGTGAAACCGCCGGTAGTAAGACTGCGGAAATTGCCGGCAGCGAAATTAAAAAATGTGTTCTCGAGCTGGGTGGGTCCGATCCCTTTATCGTTTTGGAAGATGCGGACATTCCCGGATGTGTCCTAACAAGTATACAAGCGCGTATGCTAAATGCAGGACAAAGCTGTATTGCCGCTAAGCGTTTTATTGTGGTCGAATCGCGAGTAAAGGAGTTTGAGAAACAGCAGGCGGCAATTATGAAGGCTCTAAAGGTAGGAGATCCATTGAATGAATCCAGTGAAGTTGGACCACTGGCACGTCCGGATTTGGTGGATGAGCTGCACGGACAAGTAATGCAATCTGTTGAAAAAGGTGCAAAAATATTAGCCGGTGGAAATAAAATAGCAGGTGAGGGTAATTTTTATCAACCTACGGTATTGAGTGATGTAAAGAGAGGAATGGCTGTTTACAATCATGAAACCTTTGGACCGGTTTCCGCAATTATTCCGGTAAAAGATGGAGAGGAAGCCATTACTGTAGCTAATGAATCTATTTATGGTCTTGGAGGTAGTATCTGGACAAAAGATATTGACAAGGCGAAACGATTGGCCCGAAGGATAGAATCGGGGGCTGTTTATATTAATGGTATGACCAAATCCGATCCACGATTACCTTTCGGAGGAGTAAAAAAATCAGGTTACGGCCGGGAACTCTCACACTATGGAATTAAGGAGTTTGTCAATATTAAATCCGTGTGGATAGCCTGAAAATAGTACCGGTTCTATATTGTTTTTGTGTGTCTGTAGCCAATGAAAAATGAATTCGCCATCATACGCAACCTTAGTTGGGATCATGAGCGTCTATCCCATTGAGACCTTATAATATATGAAAAACGTTAATCAGAGACTCTAATTGCCGGGTAATTATTTTATTGTACTTTTTGTTTATGGGGATATTATCCAAATATTTCCAGCTATCTTCAAGACTCTGTAATGCTTCTATGAGCTGCCATGAATGTTGATAGTGATTCCCCTGAAGTTTCAATAATGCCATATAGCGCTTTTTCCCCAACAAATCAGCCTTAATTTTCTCGTTGATAATCTGCGGATCAATAAATAATTTATGTATCTTAGAAGCGTCAATTATAGTTTTACATTCATCTTTACTAAGACCTGTAACCGCGCGTAATTTTTCATCAAAACGAATGGCGTTCTGAAACTCAATATTCTTAAGGGTACTTAATTTATCTGTTTTAATATCATTTCTTTTGAAATATTGTTCAACATCATCAGTAATTTTGTAGCTTGTGGCTTCGTATACATTCTGATTAAACACATTTTGAAAAATAAAAAGGGATATAAAGGTTAAAATGCCGGCGACAATGGGAGTGGAAACCCAACCGGTAGCGATTTCACCCATTACATTGAAACGGATATTCCTGCCGCCTTTTATTATTCCAATTCCAATAACAGCGCCGACAACTGCCTGTGAACTGGAAACCGGAACCAGAGGAATTGACGGTAGACCGTGCGTTATTAGCCAGTTTTCCAGGCCTTCAGAAGAGAAAAGAAAAAGAACAATAGATTCCGACAGAACCACAATTAAAGCCACTATGGGTGAGATTTTTAATAAACTGCCGCCGACCGTTTCCATAACACGCCGTGAGTAAGTAAAAACCCCAACGGCAATGGCGACTCCTCCAAGCATGAATAACTGCTGCGTACCTGATAGAACAAATATTCCAAGATCAAGATCATCAAACGGAGAAGCGGGGACAAATACGCCCATTACATTGGCAATATTATTAGCGCCTAAACTATATGCCCCAAAAGCGCCCACAAGGACGAGGCCAATGCGCAAATACATATCCATATCTAATAAATGAATATTGATATGCTCTAATGTAAAACGAAACAGGTAGTATAAAAGGATTGCAAAAATGGCAGAAAGTAATGGACAGATAACCCAGGTTGAGACAATTGTTGTGAGTGAATTATAGTCTGTCATCATACCGCTGAAAAAGTTCCATCCCATAATAGCGCCCACAATAGCCTGTGAGGTGGAAACGGGAATTCTTAATTTAGTCATCCAAAAAACTGTAAATCCGGCACATAAAGCGACGATAAATGATCCGGCGATGGCATTAACAGCCCCGAGTTTTCCTAATGTGTGTGATGCGCCTGCACCGCCTACAACAGCGCCGATAATAACAAAAATACTGGTGACTATGGCAGCTGTTTTAAAACGCAGCATCTTGGTTCCGACAGCCGTACCAAAAACATTAGCAGCGTCATTGGCGCCAAGGGACCATCCCAGAAAAAATCCGCTTGTCAGGAAAATGAAAATCATAATTTGTTTCCGCTTTTTCTATATGGTTCTTTTAATAGAATAGATGGACAACCGATCTGCTACTTTTTCGGCATAATCGGCAATGATATCAATATGAAGAGCAAAATAGCGTAAATGAAATTTTTGAGATAAATCTATATCATCGGAGGCAAATACTTTTCGTTTTATACGGTCTGAAATTTTATCCGCTTCCTTTTCATAAAAATAGACCTTATGCAAATGATCTTTGACGGCTCGAATTTCTTTGAAAAATGCACGCGAAGCTAAAACAATGGATTCTCCAGCATTTACAGCCATTTCACATAATTCGATATATTCTTTATTATATTTCTCCGGTACAAAAGGTTTTTCGACATCAAATTGGTTTAACGTTTCTTTCGCTGCATCGATAACTTCATCCATATTTTCCAAAAGACCCAACACATCTCCACGATGCTCGGGAATTAATGAGTGTTCGTATAAATCATTTTCAATATGACGTCTAAGATTATCCGCTTTACTCTCGAGTTTGTCAATAGTATGAAGGCGATATTGAAATGTTTCATCCTCTTTCTCGAGGTAATTTTTTACTGCTTCTTTAAAAATCAATAAACCCTGGCTAACAGCATCCAGGTATTCATCTACTCTCATTTCTAATTCTTTGGAAGCCCGAAACATAATAGCCATTTTTCTATCCTTAAGTAATGGGTTAAACTTTATTTAATAAAATATTGATATAATTTTACTGTAATATGATCCAAATGCAGGTTTATTTTATTTGATTATTGTTTTTGCTTCCAGGTTTTATAAGGGTTCTTCACCAAAAAGGAATTATAATACTTTATATTTCCCGTAATCTCATCTCCAAGCCACTCTGGTTTTTCA
>JAUVIB010000345.1 GCA_030592985.1 Calditrichaceae bacterium
ACTTTCTAAATTTGATAATATTTATGTGGTCGGTGGAGGTAAGGGAGCAGCGCCTATGGCAAAGGCGCTGGAAGATTTGCTGGGGAAACGCATAACGGGAGGTTTGATTGCCGTAAAATATGGTCATGGCCTGCCTTTACGTAAAATTCAAATTCGGGAAGCCGGTCATCCCATACCGGATAAGAACAGTTTGCTGGCTGGAGAAAATATCCTGAAAATCGGGAAAAATGCAGGAAAAAATGATTTGGTTATTGTGCTGATTACAGGTGGAGGATCGGCATTGATGGAAGCGCTTCCTTCCCATATTACCCTGCAAAACATTATTGACTTGAATGAAATGATGCTGAATTGCGGCGCCTCGATTACGGAAATCAATACGGTACGCAAAGTTCTCTCTCAAATAAAAGGAGGAAAACTTGCAGAAAAGATTTATACGGCAAGAATAATTACCCTGATTCTCTCCGATATTATTGGTGATCCATTGGAAATGATTGCCTCCGGCCCGACTGTTATAGATAAAAAATTGACTGAATCTCCATTAAATATATTAAAAAAATATAATTTACATGACAAAGTTTCCGATTCGATTATAACTATTTTGCAGGAACAGGCAGGAACTCATACAACTATAAATTATGATGTAAAAAATTATGTTATTGGTAATAATTTAATAGCGCTGAAAACAGCAGAGGATACGGCGAAAAAAGCAGGATATCACACACTAATTCTCACTGATCAAATCGAAGGGGAGAGCAGGGAAATAGCAAAAATGTTATCGGGGATTACAAAAAGTATAATAAATAACAAACTGTCTATATCGCCTCCAGCCTGCATTCTTCTTGGTGGTGAAACAACTGTTGCCGTAAAAGGTAATGGAAAAGGCGGCCGCAATCAGGAAATGGTATTAGCCAAACTTATCGCCATGCAAGAGGTTGAAAAACCTTTCTATTTTTGCAGTATTGGAACAGATGGTACCGATGGGCCAACGGATGCTGCCGGCGCCTGGATTGACCATAATTCGTTTAAAAAAGCAAAAAACAAAAAATTAGATGCCGAAGAATATTTGAAAAATAATGATTCTTACCATTTTTTTAATAAATTAGGGCAGTTAATAAAAACCGGCCCCACACGAACCAATGTAATGGATTTAATATTTATCTTAGTAGAGAGGTTATAAATGATTTCCGTTTCAAACAGTGAACAGCAAAAAATAATCAAAAAAGTCTATAATCATGGCCATGAACAGATATTTCGTTTTTGGAATGAATTGGACGTATCACTAAGAGAACGATTGCTTCAGCAAATTGATACCGTTGATTTTGAACTATTAGAAAGATTATTCAAATCATCGCAAGAGCAGGAACATGGCGAGGATACGATCAATTTACAACCGGCGGAAATAATAACACTGCTTGATAGAGAAAAAAATGATAAAGACGTCTTGCCGTTAGGTGAAAAGGCTTTGAGAAATGGTGAGGTGGCCGCTTTTCTGGTAGCCGGAGGTCAGGGATCGCGTCTTGGTTTTGACGGCCCGAAAGGAATATATCCTGTTACGCCTGTGAAACAAAAATCGCTGTTCCAGAATCAAACGGAGAAATTACTGGCTATGGCCGAAAAATACGGCAAGATAATTCCCTGGTATATCATGACCAGTCAAACGAATCACCAACAAACAAAAGAATATTTTGAACAGGAAAACTATTTTGGTTATAAAGCTGATAAAGTTAAATTTTTCATGCAGGATATGCTGCCGGCTGTGGATTTTAACGGTAAATTAATTTTAGATAAAAAGAGTCATTTTTTTGAAAGTCCAAACGGACACGGCGGCTCCATTAAAGCCTTGTGGGATAGTGGATCCATCAAAGAAATGGAAAAAAACGGCATAAAATATATTTTTTATTTTCAAGTTGATAACGTATTGGTAAATATCTGTGATCCTTACTATTTAGGGTATCATATCGCAGGCAATGCTCAGGTTTCCAATAAGGTGGTTCATAAAGTTAACGCGGAAGAGAAGATGGGTGTCATTTGTAAAATGAATGATAAAACCGGAGTTCTGGAGTACAGCGATCTGGATGAAAAAGATATGTATGCCCTTGATGAAAAAAACGATCTTAAATATTGGGGTGGTAATACGGCGGTTCATGTATTTAGTGTTGATTTTATTCGCAAGGAAAATGAAAGTGGTTTTCGCCTGCCATATCATATTGCTAATAAAAGTATTCCTTACCTAAATGATGATGGTAAAATCGTTAAGCCCGATGAAAAAAACGGTATGAAATTTGAGACCTTTGTATTTGACGCTATGGCGGACGCCCAGAAAGTGACCACCATTGAAATTAAAAGGGAAGAGGAGTTTAGCGCTTTAAAGAATAAGGAAGGATCGGATAGTCCTGAAACGGTTTTGCGCGATCAGCTAAAACTGTTTGCTTCATGGCTGCAAAATGCCGGCATTGAAGTTCCCCTGGAACCACTTGTAAAATTAGAAATTAGTCCTCTATTTGCGCTTCATGCCGGAGATGTTCAAAAAAAGAAAGATAAAATACCGGCGCCGTTTAACGGGATGTATGTGGAATGAAGGTTGTAAAGTTTTACAGTTCAAAGTTCAAGGTTCAAGCTTAAGTGTTCAAAATTGAAGTCGGGTATTGGGGAAATGGTTCTCTTCCGGATGGTTGCCAGCTTGGATATATCAGTAAAAAATAATAACAAAAAACAGGAACAGAGTAATGGAACAGGATTTTAGAGATAAGGTAAGGCGGGTCTATCGCTTAAACAGGGTTTTGTGGATTGCAACGCTCATTGGCATGGGGTTTTTAAATCTTTTCGTATTGATATTTAATCATTTCGGCATAATTAAGGAGCCTTCTGTTGAAAATGTTGTCAATATTGATAATTTAATCATGGGCATTATTCTGATGCTGGCTATTTTGATCTTATATTTAAAACGGACTTATCTTCCACCAAAGAAGTTAATTGAACGGGCGAAGATAAAGGATTTGAGCATTGTGCCTGATGACGTTCGTGACCTGCTGCATGAATTTGGTGATGAAGGGGATACCATGGCCAAGGCTTTGATTATTATGCGGCGATATTATATGGTGATTTGGTCTGTAGCCAATCTAATTACTATTTTGGCTTTTATTGATTATTTGGTTGCCCTGCGTTTTCAGAGCTTCTGGATATATTCCATCGTTGCTTTGTATTCAATGATCATAAATTTCCCAAAATTTGACAAAATAGAAGCGCTCCACTATTGGCTGAGTGACTAACTTTTTCTACAATCGGAAACTGGCGATGTTATTTCTCCAATGCTGTGAGATTTGGATTAAAATATAGATCCCATATTATTGATAATAATATTTCAGGAGCGATTATTCCTTTCAAACAAGCTGTCAGGGGAATTCGTGAAGTAAAGTAAAATCGAGATATTCTTTCAATATTATACAAAAAGCGTTAATCCTTTGAACACATTGGTCATTAAGGGCTTGATATGACCAGCAAGTTGTCGGTCATTTGCTTTCCAATATTCCAGTATGTTACCTGCTTTAAACATACAGGTACAAGCTTAAGCTGGAATCTAAACTGTGTTTAATAGAAGTATGATAATTTACGGATAATTTTCAATATTCAGATTCCAGCTTTCGCTGGAATGACAGCTAAGGTTATTGTCCTATAGCTTTTTATCAAAGATTACTCTTTGATAAAACTTTGACTCTGATTAATTAATTTTCTATTTCGTTTCTTCTAAAAGTGCATAAAATTTTTCAAATACGGCGTCAATTTTTGAAACATCCTTCGCACCGGCTGTAGCCAGATGTGGACGTCCGCCGCCGCTGCCGCCTGCAATTTTTGCTGCTTCTTTTATCATATTTCCTGCATTTAGTTTATTGTCTTTGATAAGATCATCGGTTAAAAAACAGACCAAACTCAATTTTCCGTCATTTTCCGCTGCCAGCAATCCGGCGGTTAGTTTGTTTTTTTCACGGATTCCATCGGCCATCTCTTTGAGCTGATTCGTATTAACATCTTTAAATTTGCCGGCAATGGCCTTAATGCCGTTAATAACTTTTGCGGAATTAACAATATCGTCAATATTGCCGCTTAATTTGGCTGAAGTCAATTTGCTCAATTCTTTTTGCAAGTTCTTATTCTCATCCATAAGTGCAGCAACTCTGTTTTTAAGCTCGTTATCGGATACGTTTAACAACGCGCTTGTCTGTTGGATGGACTCTTTTGTCTTTTGCATATAACGAACGGCCTGAGCGCCGCAAATCGCTTCAATACGGCGAACGCCGGATGCAATACCGTTTTCAGTTATGATAGTAAACAGGCCGATATCGCCCGTGGCTTTTACATGTGTTCCCCCGCAAAGTTCAAAACTAAAGC
>JAUVIB010000335.1 GCA_030592985.1 Calditrichaceae bacterium
AAAAAATATAAATTCAATTCCTGCCAAAAAATACACGAATATTAGTAATAAGATACTAATTAATCTTATTGAAATCCCAAAATTTTTTATAACTACTTTTTTAAGATGCTAATTTTTTGGAATTTCACTATTTTTAACCCATCCCCAACCCCTTCCCTTAAAAGGGCAGGGGCTAAAACAGCATTATGCTATTTTATACTTTCAATATACGTTTTAATTTTTTCTGCAACACCTTCCACCTCATTCATAACTTCTTCATTGTTGAAACGAATAATTTTATACATCATTAATTCTAATAATTGCTGTCGTATTTTATCATACTCCTTTTGCTGTTCGTGTATACCGCCATCAACTTCTATAATTAATTGCAATTCGTGGCAATAAAAATCAGCAATAAAGAACCGTTCTATATTTTGCCAGTAATAAATTATTGGATACTGTCTGTTAAATTTATATCCTAAAAATTTTTTCTTTCTTATTCTATCCCAAAGAATTTGTTCTGCAATTGTCTGTTTTTTTCTTAACTCCCTAGAAACAATCAAAGCATATTTTCTAACAGAAAATTGCTGCATTTTTTCATTTCCCAAATTTTCTAAAGCCCTTTCCATTTTAAGGGAAGGGGTTGGGGAAGGGTTCTTAATCTCTCATACACTTAAACTATTAAACGCATACACACAATAACAAGAAAAAAATTAAAATTTCAATCCATTGCGCCAAACAGCTATCAACTTCTTGATCTCTTCATCAATTAGCATTTGCCCGTTTATTGATATTTTTATTTTTTTATCTTCCGTTGCTTTACCAAGAAAGCGGCAATCGTCTCCCATTAATGTTTCAAATTCATCTTTACGATCCGGATCAATGGAAACCACAAAACGTGAATGGGATTCCGAAAAGAGCTCTGCATTAACGTCCAATTTGCTGTTTTCAATATCAATATCAACTCCAAAATCTCCATCGAAAGCCGATTCCATCAAAGCGACAGCGAGACCGCCATCCGAAATATCATGAGAGGAAACAAGAAACGTTTCATCATGCGCTTTCATCATTTTTTCATAAATGCGTTTAGCGTCTTCCTTGCGCACTTTGGGAACATTAGCGCCTAACTCATCAAATAATTTATAAAATTCCGATCCGCCCAGCTCATCATAGGTTTTACCAACAAGATAGATCAAATCAGCGGATTGCTTAAACTCAGCCGTAACAACCCTGCGAATATCAGGCAATTTGGCCACCATGGAATATAAGATAGTTGGCGGAACTGATATTTTCACGCCTCCTTTAATAAAATCATTCTTCATGCTATCCTTACCGGATGTCATGGGGATATTAAAGAATGTGGACATGTCATAAAGCGCCTCATTCATTTTCACCAGCTGCGCCATTTTATACTTACCATCCGGATTTCCTTTTTCATCATATACCGAATCGGGCACGCAAAAATTATCATTCACTGTCCAAAAAATATCATCGTCGCCGTCCGGATCAGGTAATTTTCCACCGATTGAGATAATCGAACGAACCGCTTCATCAAAAGAACCAGCAGACATTTCATAAGCGTCAATATCGCCGTATCGTGGTAAAATTCCATTAGAAACCGCCAATCCTAAGTATGAATCGAAATCAAGACGTATTACACCAGCGTCCTGTGGTGCATTACCTTCATCCCCCATCAAGGGTTTAATAATACTTCGTCCCTTTACTTCATGATCATACCGACGTATAATGGATTCACGTGAGCAGATATTTAAAGAACCTGTTAATTTGCTTAATATTTCATTATAATCTTTGATTTTAACTAATTGCGGCTCGCTTAACTCCGGTTTACGCCACTCTGCCACAAGATGTTTTTTGGGTGTTCCATTATGAAGGAAATCCAGATCCATATAAGCCACCCGTTTACCATCATATAAGATATCGAGAAAACCACTTGAAGTAAAGGTGCCGATTCGTGAAAGCTCTACTTCAAATTCGGCGGCAAGGCTGAAAATCTGTTCAACTTTCTGCGGTTCAATCACAAATGTCATCCGTTCCTGCGATTCGGATACAAATATTTCCCAAGGCTGTAATCCGCTGTATTTTAACGGAACTTTGGCCAATTCCACCTGTGCACCATTGCTGATTGTCGCCAACTCTCCTATAGAAGACGACAAACCTCCAGCTCCGTTATCCGTTGATGATTTTATTAACTCTTCAACAATCGCTTTCTGCATAAAATCTGAGAGATTTTTCTGGGTAATAGGACTGCCAATCTGCACGGCTGAACGCGGCGAATGTTCGTCGATTTCAAGTGAGGAAAAAGTTGCGCCATGAATACCGTCTTTGCCTACTCTACCTCCGGCCATAACAATAATATCACCGGGATCAATCGGTTTTTCCCATGAATCCATACCATTAATCTTAGCCGGCATAATGGCGCCTGTTCCGCAGAACACCAAGGGTTTACCGGCATATCGGTCATCAAATACCACCGATCCGTTTATGGTTGGGATACCCGACTTATTGCCGCCATCCTCAATACCTTTCACAACACCGGTCATGATACGGCGGGGATGTAATTGCCCTTCAAGTAAACGGCCCTCATAATAGGGCGATCCGAAACAGAGTACATCGGTATTAAAAAGTAGTCTACCTCCGCCGATTCCGGTTCCCATAGGATCTCGATTCACACCCACAATTCCCGTTAAAGCGCCGCCATATGGATCAAGAGCCGATGGGCTGTTATGGGTTTCTACTTTCCATGTAAATACGCGATTTTCATCCACGCGAACAACGCCCGCATTATCGGAAAATATTTTCAGCAGCCATTTTTTACCTTTTTTATCAAATCGTTCCTTAATCAATTCAGTAGAACCTTTTATATAGGTTTTAAAAAGAGAATTGATCGTCTTTTCTTCATTACTGTCCAAATCTATATAGGATATCTCCGCACTAAACTCTTTATGCTGACAATGTTCCGACCAGGTCTGCCCAAAAATCTCCATTTCACAGTCAGTCGGCTGTTCGCTTATTCCTACTGACCGACGTTCTTTAATAACTTTATCATTCTCATAATACTCTTTAATGACTTTCATCTCGATTAAGTCTAAAGCTAAAAGCATCTCTTTGGACAATTTAAGGAGAGCATCATCACTGATATCGAGATTTATCAAATTTGTTTCAATTCTGGGATTTAGGTGAACTTCAGGTATATATTTTATTGTTCCATTAAACATTCCTATCTCAAAATGATTAATCAATGGATTACCAAGCAGCTCTTCTGAAATTTTTAGAAGCTGGTCATCGGATAATTTATTTTCAAAATAAAAAATTTCCTGCGAAAATATCCATTGTTCACCATGATCAATGGTTAAATTGAAAAAATCAGCCAGCGTTTTTTGCGCTGAAACGCCCTCATCATCGGTAACGCCCGGCAATTTTGATATAATTATATGCGAATGATAATGATCATCTGTATATAATTTATTTATATAAACGTCGTGTAAAACAGCATCTTTAAGCCCCTTTACGGCAAAAGATTCCACCTGTTTTTCATCAATGTCCAATTGAACTGAATAAACTTTGGCTGTTTTCACCTCTCCGGTAGTAATTGAAAGGTATTTTTCAGCATCCGCCCGTACAGACTCGCCAGCAACATCACGCAGTTTATCTTTTAATACAAGCTGTATATGATTGACTGTTTTCAATTTACTTCATTTCCTTTTATAAATAATATTTTTTCTATCAACAACCAAGATTACTTATTTATATATAAACATTCGGGTTAATACCTCGAGGCTTGCCTCGCTTTCAATATATTGCTTCCGATGTCGATACCTCGGGGCTCGCACCGGGGTTATTCATTTTATTCTTTTGAGATTGTATTTTTTTCAAATGAGTTCTAATAAGAAACCCATCCCCAACCCCTTCCCTTAAAAATGGAAGGGACTTTCAAAATTTAATCTTTTTTCTTATGATTAAAATATATTTTAGTATTTCTTTTATTACCCCTTCAATATCATTTAATACTTTATCATTATCAAACCTAAGTATTTTATATTCCATTGATTTTAATAACATATCACGTAAAAGGTCATACTCTTTTTGCTGTTCGTGAATGCCTCCATCAACCTCAATAATCAATCGTAATTTATGGCAGTAAAAGTCAGCATAAAGAATCGATTAACATCTTGCCATCTGAAAAAGATTGGATATTGACGCATAAATCTAAAACCGAACATTTGTTTTCTTCGAAGCACTTCCCATAGCGTTTTTTCCGCTTTGGTTTGTTTTTTTCTCAAATCCCTGGCAATAATTGAAGCATATTTTCGATGAGAAAAACTACGCATATTTCAGACCATATTGAACGAAACTACTATGATTATATACTACTATTATAACAATTTTCTTAACACCTTTACTTCTACTCCCCTTGCACTTTTTAAGGGAAAGGGGCAGGGGGATAGGGTTATTAAAAACCTTAATACCATCAAAAACGAAATTTTACAAAATCTCCGTCATACTTACTCAAAAATATCTATAT
>JAUVIB010000494.1 GCA_030592985.1 Calditrichaceae bacterium
ACATTAATCAAAGCCCTGTTTTGTTTTACAATCCCGTATACCGTTGATAATCCCAAACCCGTTCCTTTACTTTGTTCTTTTGTAGTAAAGAAAGGTTCAAATATTTTGTTAATAGTATGTTTATCCATTCCTATACCTGTATCACTTATGGCAAGTTCTACATATGCTCCCTCATTAATGTTGGCGTACGCCTTTAAATATTGCTCATCAAGATATGTATATTTCGTTTCTATAGTAATGAGTTTCTTAGTCGAATATTTTTTATGAGATTGAATTGCATCCCGTGCATTGACTATCAGATTAATTAAAATTTGTTCTACTTGATGTGAATCAGCCAGGATTGGAGGCAGGTCATTATCGAATTTCAAGACAATTTTGATATCTTCACCAATAAGGCGGGTAAACATTTTTATTGAGTCATTAATAATGGTATTTACATCAATGATCTTTGGTTGTACAATTTGTTTACGGCTAAAAGCCAAAAGTTGATGTGTGAGAGCTTCTGCTCTTTTTGAAGCATTTTGTATTTGTTCTAATTTTTCCTTGTACTCTCCTGCCAGATCATTTTCCATAAGCAGAATATTACTATATCCTGAAATTACGGTTAATAAATTATTAAAGTCGTGTGCAACACCACCGGCTAACTGACCGATAGCTTCCATTTTTTGTGATTGATTAAACTGTTCCTGAAGACGACGGCTTTCAGTAATATCTCTATAATTAAGGACAATCCCTTTAACGCTTGGTAAATGTATTAGATTAGTGCCGGTTCCTTCAATATGACGCCAGGCGCCGTCAAAGTGTTTCTCCCTTAAATTGAAATATTCGGCTTGGCCGGGATTTTTTATCATATTGTTAAATTGTATTTGTATACGGTTTTTCTCCTCGGGATGGATATAAGCAAAAAGACTATTACCGATTAATTGGTCGGATGGATAACCGAAAACACGCTCGTGAGATGGGCTCATATAGACAATTTTACTTTTCCTGTCTATAATTAAAACGATGTCATTTGAATTTTCGATTATGCTGCGGAAATATTCTTCGCTGTTTTTCAACGCTTCCTCGGTTTTCAGACGGATCGCTATTTCCTTCTGAGCTTGTTCAAAATGCCGGGCTCTATTTAGGGCTCCGGTGAGTTGGTGGAAAAACACAGCAATAGGAACGACGTCTGATTCCCTCAATTCATTTGATTGAACGGAGATCATTCCCCTAAGTTTATCATCCGTGATAAACGGTGCAATAATCATTGACTGTAAATTCAATATTTTCGCCATCTGACTTGCCATGAGATTTACCGGAGTTGGCAGCATCTTGCGTAAAAAATCTTTTCCGTCATCAATATAGATAGCATCCCGGTTATTTTTAATCCTGATAAATTCTTCCGCAGATTCTATAGGTACCGTAATATCTTGTACTTTCATACCGGCAAGTTTTTCTGCCTGTTTAATAAGTTTATTTGAAAAACTCAAAAATTCCGGATGTAAAGAGTTATCTTTATCATTAAAAGAGAAAAAAGTAAAGTGAAAATCATACTTTTTAAGCGTGACTGCTACTTTTATATATATATCATTGGAGGTTAATGCGTCTTGCATCGAAATTCCGGCTTCATTCAGAATATTTAACATGTTTTCAGTGTTCTTCCTGGAACTGATATCACGCACAATCGCCTGAATATGTAAATCCGTATTAAGCTGAATGGAGATCAGGCTTACTTCAGCGTCAAATAGCTTACCATTAAAGGTTTTATGTTTCCATTCAAAAAATTGTGTTTCGCCTGCGAGTGCCGCTTTAATTTTTTCTTTAGCTTTTTCAACTGAATCACAGCCATCGGGTTGCTTTGCCGGTGAAAATCTATAAGGGGGCTGCCCGATAATTTGCTTGCGCGTACAGCCAAACATTTCCAATGTTTTTTGGTTGCAATCTATAAATATACCATCCTTCATAATAAAGAAAGCATCGCTTGCCGAATCAAAAAGCATTTTGTAACGCTTTTCACTTTCAAGCAACTTTTTCTCAGCATGCCTTTGCTCGGTAATATCTAATAAATTGGCAATTGTTTTAATCTCACCTTTAGTGTTTTTAGTTATAGCAGAGCTGATTTCAACTGTACGTTTTTCACCGTCTTTCCTAATTATTGAAAATTCATATCTATGCGAAACGTCTTCACCTTTTTCTCTGCGCCTATAATAATCAGCTACTAAGTTTTTACTATCTTCATCAAGAAAAAAAATGAAATCCTGCCCGATAATTTCATCCAAAGAGTATCCTAAAATTTTACTCAATTCAGCATTGGCGTATTCAAATAGATAATCTTCCCCGATTATCATAACACCGTCATGCGCGTTTTCCATATAAAGACGAAATTTCTCTTCACTATCGCGCAATTCTTCCGCAGCTTTCTTACGTGTAATTGAAAGGGCAATCTGATCGGAAACAAATTCCATTAAGGCTAGGTCATTTTCGTCGTAAGCGTTCTCATTATCATAGCTTTGGACAAAAATAAGGCCGATTACTTTACCTTCCACTTGCAGAGGAACACCTAACCAAACCTTACTCGGTGTGCCAATGATTTCAATTTCTCCTTTGGCTGCTAATTTATTGACATCCGCCTGACTGAGAAGTAGGGCTTGTTTTTTTCTTAAGACATAGGCGCTGCATGTTTTACCAAGAGGAAATTGTTTATAATTGTCTTTTTGGTCCACAATATATGGGAAATATATAACATCCCGCTTTTCATCTAATAAACCAACCTGAAA
>JAUVIB010000199.1 GCA_030592985.1 Calditrichaceae bacterium
AAACTCTGTCGTATCCAAATTTGTTGGATCAATTGCAAAAACACCGTTTGTTTGAATTAAGCCGGCGCCTACCATAGAGCTAAAAATTCCTGATTGAACATAGCCTCTGCCTTCATCCCCCACACCATCTTGCGCGCTAATCTGGCCAATCAGGCCTTCACTTTCAGGAAAATAGACCCAGCCAATATTATTCAACAGGTAATCATTTGCAGCGTCATCAAACATATCCTGCCAAATAACGTCACCTTCTTCAACCTGGGCCTGGGCTGTAAATGCAAAGAACATCATAAACAGCATACTTAGTACAACTACGAGTTTGTAATTACTTTTCATAACTACGTCTCCCTTTCTTAAATGAATAAAACAATTAATTAATTAAAACAATTTAGTGTATTTTTAAATATATATGGACGATTTAAAATCCCCCTTTGAAGGGGGCTGCTTTTTCCACAGGTAAAAGCGGGGGATGTTCTAATCTTTCGAAAAACAAACCCATTACACATTTATTATTTTTATTATCATCCCTATTTCAAGCTTAACATCCCCCTGCACCCCCTTCAAAGGGGGAATTACTATTTCTTATTTTGTTAATTATACTGAATTAAATAATCAGCGTAATAATATAACATTTTTTATTATATATATCAATCTAAAATGAAAACCTAAGACTAAAACGATTAATATTATCAAAATATTCCGCATTAGTGAAAGAATAATCCAAACTTCCACCCAGCCCCTGGTAATCAAATTTTACGCCAAAGCCAAGACTCCAATTTTCCACATCATGATTAAATTGATAGCCTCCACGGAAGGAAACAATATCACGAAAGACAACTTCTGTTCCCACATGAACACGTTCCGTATAGTCAATGGGGTGAATAACGTCAACGGCTGTATTAATTTTAAACTTTTTATTGTCATCCATAAACAACGTAGCAATATCCATGGACACACCCATCTTAAGAGCTAAGGGCATTAGAAAAGCTTCCTGCCAATACTGCATATCCGTAGAATAGTTCATAAAAGCAACGCCAAGCGCTAAATCTTTGAAAGCGGTTTTATAATAAGCGCCAAAATCCAATCCCCAATGATTTAACGACCATTCACGAGGCTCAGAATATTCATAGATGGTTTGTTCCGTATCTTCATACCCGGTAACGACAGCCATTTTCCCAAGATATTCATGTACATATTTAACCTTAGCGCCAAAGGTAAAGCGATCATTTACCGGATAAGCATAAGAAAATCCTATGGAATAATCTTTTACGGTTAACAACCCGGTTAGTTCATATCCATTCTCATTAACTGATTTATCAACTACCTGCGATCCCATAATATCACCATAATCCATATAAACCAAGTCTACAGCGAATGAGCCATATTGCCCGAACCCATACCCGGCCGCTATACCATAGAGTTTGGTTTCTGCCAGCCAGCTAACCTGGTTTGCCATAAAGGCGAATCCATTAAATTCGGTCAATACAGCCGGATTATAGAAAACACCCTGGATACCGGTTACACTCGCTGTGCTTGCGTTGCCCATAGCGCTCTCTCTGGCCCCGGGACTAATACTCAAATAGGTCATTCCTGACTGCCCGACCTTTTTAAAATCGCCGGAAAATGACAGATTATTTAATAACAGCAGAATTAGTATTAATATAAACGACTGCATCATCTTTTTCATAACATACTCCAGAGGATTGTTTTATCGAATTATAACAAATTTACCTGTTTTATTTCCAAGCGGTTTACCTAACCTGTCATATCCTTCAATTGAATAAATATAAACGCCGCTTTTAATTGTTTGCCAGCTATCGGAAATTTGATACCATGATTCATCCGCTGATTCCGGAACGGAGTTAGGGTTATCCGGATTGGGATGCTGCAGTGTGGATACCAGGTCTCCGGACATGGTAAAAATACGAATGGTCGCTACAGCCGGTAATCCCACAAAACCCAATTTATCTTCCGGTCTTGGTACATCTGTATAATCATCTTTTGGTGTTCCTCCATAAGCTAACCCCTGCAAATGGAAGGGATTGGGCACAACAAAGATAGAATCCATATCACTGCGGGAACCCACAAACGGTACAACACCGCCTTTATCAAAATTCCTGTTATAGTAGCGGCTTGATTCCAATTTTTGTCCCGGTCTTATACCCGTTGTATTAAATGAACCGTCATCAAAAGCGGTTACTGAGTAATAATAATGTTTTCCCCTGCTTACGTCCCTGTCAGTAAAATGCGTCGTATCGCCATAAACCTCATAGATCAATTTGTACACATTCAGGTAAGAATCATCCGCTCTGTATACTCTGTATCCGGCAAAATCTCCCACCTGCCCGGTCTGTTTATCTTTTTTATCAGCAACGGATTCCCATGATAGTTCAATCTTTCCGGGACCCGATGCTAAAGTAAGGTTGGGTGATGGAGGCGGTGTCGGTAATTCTTTTAATCCCAAATTCCAGGCATATTCAGCCCGGGCGGCATGCATAAACAGAGAATCTTTTCCGGTAGCGATAAGCGCTTTTTTTGCCTCATCACCGGTTTTACCTTCAAAATCCAACTCCCCATTCATCCATTGGGCGCCTTTTTCAATGGATAGTTTCTTTGATATGGCCCCAACGGTTTCATAAACAACAATTTTAACATCCTCTCCAGGCGGAATATCATAAGGACCAAATGACAGCATGGCCACCGGTCTATGAACGGTTGGGTCATAAGCATTGGGAGCTTTATCTACGGTTCCTATATCCTGGGTACCTGAACTTAAATGGGCATAAAGAGATGTATAAGGATCACCTTTTTTTACAGATTTAAAATTCTTTTCCGGCTGAATCAGCACGGTTGAAGGCTGGCTGCGGTCATCATTCTCGTCGTTATAAGCGGCATCCGCATGAAGAACACCCCAGGCCGGGTATTGTGGTGATAAAAATTCACCGGTATAGGGATCCGGATCTCCTATATCATCTATATTCTCATAAGATCCCCTGTTTGACTTCCAATCATACACGTAAACCAATCCACGAAGTGAATCTCCGGCTTGATTGCCGTAATAGGCGGCCCAGTCATCATTTTGATTTACAATTTGATGGCCGCGATCACCGCCGGGTAATAGATATAATTGCAATCCAAAGTAGACACCGGTAAGATTTTGTCCGGCTAACAAGGGTTTATTTCCCCCGTCAATAACGGTATCCCTGACCACACCATCGTTTGTAAAAGTATATTCTCTGACAATATAACTGTTATGATTCTCATTAGCGAGAGCCCAGCTGGTCATTTTAACATTAACACCGACTGATGCTCCCCAGGTTGTTTGAATTTCTTCATTAGCCCGTATGGTGGATGATTTTGAGGCGCTGGAACGCGTAGACATAAATCTGGTTTCGATATTGCCATTCACGTCCACAATAGGCATACGATCCCATACTTTCTGTTTATTCTTTAAGGGGAATAGAAACTGAGTGGCTTCATCATTCATATAGCCCCCTTCGGCAACAAATTGCGGATGAAACATACCGAATTTATCCGTCCAGTCGCTCACACCAATCCATAAACCAAGGCGCGCCTGGTTTTTATACATTTGAAACCGGATGTCTCCACCGGGATAACTCATCTGATACTGCATTGGACTGTAATTGGGTAAAGAACCGGTTGCAAACATGGTTTCCCATAGTTTCCCGATATCATGACTTTTAATTTGAGCTTGTAAGAAAGAACGATTAAAAAAGAGGAGTAAAGTTATAAGAAATACCACAGTTTTTAAACGCATATTTTCCTCCGAGTTGTTCATTTATTGTATAGAAATTTATCTCCCAAAGGGATACCTTCGGTGAAAAATCAATACTTTTGCATTCTATATAACGTTATTATGGACGACTTAAAGTCCCCCTTTGAAGGGGGCGCTTTTACCGCAGGTAAAAGTGGGGGGATGTACTAATATTCCAAGAACCAAACCCTTTACACTTTTTTATTATCATCCATATTACAAGTTTAACATCCCCCTGCCCCCTTCAAAGGGGGATTTACTTATTTCTATTCTGTTAATTAATCTCTATTAAGCATTAATCAACTTATGAAATTATGTTCTATATTTTGTTCAGCAATCCAAACCGTTAGCAATGAAACAATTCGTTCAATTCAGTTACATTAATTATAACATCTTCTATTTCAATCGATCTTTGTTACATTTAGATTCCGTATCAAGTACGGAATGACAGTTTTATTTGTTTTGTTCTTTCAACTTCAGGTTTACCATCTCTCACTATGTCATTCCTGCATGCTTTTAGCAGGAATCCGAATTATGACAAATTCAAACAACATAAGTTTGGAACATTTTTACAAGTTTTTTACACCCTATTCATTTAGATTCCGTATCAAGTACCGTGCCCGCATAGGCGTGGCTGAATGACAATTTATTCAACAATTTTCTACTTTCTAACTTTCTACTTTCTACTTTCTACTTTCTACTTTCTACTTTCTACTTTCTACTAAATTACAACATTATTCTTATCCCAAAAACAAAAGACGACGGCACCTGGGTTGAATTATGATATTGGCCTTCACTTCTAAGGATCAGTTTATTTTTTACCTCATCAGAACCTATCCGATCTGTTTTACCCTGCGCATAAAGATCATTATAATAATCCGTACCTACACCGGCATACTGATAAAAGCTATTCCACAGATTACTGATATCCATATAAGCTTCCATTTTCAGGTCCTTTGTTACGGCAAAACTGCGGGATAATCGCAGACTAACACCCATTCTGGGAATGGTATAAAATTTAACATCCGGATGATTTTCCCGGAAAGTTCCATCGGGATGCCTGACTAATTGCGACCCGGTATAATAAACGCGAAAACTTGCCCGTGTTTTATGCAGTATGGGATAATCCCACAAACGCGGTCCCCAATTTTCAGGCGCTTTAAAAGTAATTACACCACGGCCATAAGGGGTAATTTCCGTTGTGTTAGGCAATGGTACGCCGCGCAGCTCTCCATTGATGCCTACATTGGGATTATCGGTAATAATGGGAATCTGACTAATTCCGGGTACTTCGAGATTAGAGACACTATTCTGGGTAATATTAAAGTTAAAAAAGCAGGTTACAAACCGTCCGATTGCTTTACGGAATTCTATATCAAGCCCGCGAATTTCCCGTGTCTCTCGTTGAACCGCAGACTCCATTACTATCGTCTGATTGGCATGAGCATAGACTATTCCACTTTGGGCATTGGTATAATCCCTGTAGAAAGCGCCGATATGCAGCTGGAACCAGCCGTATACATTTTGATCATAGCCCAACTCGAAGTTCGATGTTTTTTGCCAGCTTAACTCCGGCTCACCCATCCACTGTATACGCGGACGATTGAAATCGAGGGTTGAAGAATACATAGCTTCCGTTTGTGGTATTTGTACAAAATGTCCATAATTAAAATAAACTTTACTATTGGTTGTGATGGGAAAAGCGATTCCTATTCGCGGGCTAAAATAGTTTATAGGCTTTGGATTAACGGTTGGAAAAGTGTCTGCTTTTGTCGCATAAAACAAATCGGCATCGGTTGCATAATCAAGTGATTTGATAGGAACATTTCTTTCATCATTAAGGCTGTAATAATCCCAGCGGAGTCCTATATTGGCAACCATTCCGAGAAATTCTATTTTATCTTGTACATAGGCGCTTATTTCAACAGGAGCTACATCAAATTGCCATAAAAACAGTTGAGCAGGATCATCATCATGTAAATGGGACCTGTTTTCTACTAATTTGCTATAACGAAAATCCACACCGGTTTTTAATTCATGGGCAGGATGAAATTGGTCGGTCATTGATACACGGGCTCTGTAACGCTCGGAATAGGAATTATCCGTCGATGAGGCCCCACCGAACATGTTGTATCCACTAACATTATCGGGCGCTCCAAGATCACGGGGAATATAACCGGATTGCGGATCAAAATAGAAGGTACCCGCATAAGTCCGTCCGGCGCTTTCCGGAGAATCACCATATTTATCCGTATCCCAGTAGCTTCCGAAAAAGCTCAGATCGGTTTCAAGATAACGAGTTGCTGAAAATACATGCAGTAATTTAAGGGCGCCAAGAGAAGTCCTGCGATCAACCCAGGGTTTTCTATAAGGATAGAATGGTTCACTATCACCACCCGAAGAGGATAGTTTAACTTCATTGCTCCATTTACTGCCTGCACGGTCACGTGATACTGTTTTTACATAAGAATTCATGAACTGCAGAGTTAATTTTGTATTTTCAGATAGTGAATTAACTATCTTTAA
>JAUVIB010000475.1 GCA_030592985.1 Calditrichaceae bacterium
GGAAAGTTTATTAAAAAGTGTATAGTATGAATGCGTCAGATTTTAAATATACAATTGACATTCATCTTGATTATATTAAGATTGCATATAAATTTCTGATAGAAGCATATCAAGAGTTAATTAACAATAACTACATTGCAGATAAGAAAAATGAAAATAAAATCCGTGATGATTTAGTTAGAATTGCAAAATCGAAAAAGAACATAACTTTTCCCATTCTTTGGATTACAGAATTTCAAGACATTAAGAGCAATAATAGAATTGATATAGGTTTAGCTACTCCACAAAGTTTAATTGATGATTCTATTGTAATTAAAATCGAATGTAAAATAGTTGGAGAAGATAAGTACATAGATACTAAAAAATCATTTGAAAGAAAAAATCCAACTAATGGCATTATGAGTTTTATTACTGGTAAATATTCACCCGATATGCCTTTAGCCGGAATGATTGGCTTTATTAAAGACGGTGAGATTCAGAATAAAATTAGAACTATAAGACAAAGGCTTAAAAATCACAATAATATAATGACACTTCAAAATTTGTCTAAATATTTAATTAAAAAGGAATTTGAATATAGCTATCACTCAAAACATGAAAGAATGAATGATTTAAAAAATATTTCAATTTATCATCTTTTTTTTGATTTTACATAAAAAAATGGTAATAATTGGGTAAATTCGAAAGATACATAATATTAAAAGTGAAGTTAGCAAAAGTAGTTCAATTTTGGCGTTATATAAATAAAGAGAAAATGTTATGATGAATGTAAAAAAGTTTTTTACAAAGGAACAGAAAAGTAAACTGATTGAAGCCATTCAGAAAGCCGAGAAAGAAACATCCGGCGAAATACGAATCCATATAGAATCAAAGTGTAAAGGTGATGCTCTTGAACGGGCGGTTAAAATGTTCGGCAAATTAAAAATGCACCAAACCGATCTTCATAATGGTGTTATTATTTATCTCGCTGTCCAGGATAAGAAATTTGCCATTTTTGGCGATAAAGGTATTAATGAGGCGGTTCCTGATGATTTCTGGAATGATGTTAAAGAAGTTATGAAAGAACATTTTGCTAAAACGCAATTTATTGAAGGACTTACGGAGGGGATTGCTATGATCGGGGAAAAGTTAAAAACATTTTTCCCGTACCAGGATGATGATGTGAATGAACTTTCTGACGATATTTCAATTGGTGAATAAGAAATATGTTAAAAAAATGAGGCGGTCTATGTGATCGCCTTTTTAGTATGAGGTGAAATGAAAAATATTTTAATAATTGCCGGTGAAGTTTCCGGAGATTCCCATGCGGCTGCATTAATCTCTGAATTTAAAAAAATAGAGTCAAATTACCTTTTTTGGGGGATTGGTGGAGATGAACTTAAATCTCAGGGAATGACACTCTTTTATCATTTGCAGGATATGGCTTTTTTGGGGATTACAGAGGTAATCAAACATTTACCTTTTATTTTACGGGTTCAGAAGGATATTCTAACAGAAGCGAAGAAAAAGAAACCTGTATGCGCTGTTTTAATCGATTATCCCGGTTTTAATTTAAAAATCGCTAAGAATCTGAAAAAATTAAATATACCGGTTGTTTATTACATAAGTCCCCAATTGTGGGCATGGGGCAGGTGGCGTTTAAAAAAAATTCGTAAGTATGTCCGAAAAATGCTGGTACTATTCCCTTTTGAAAAAGACTTTTACGAGCAACATGGCATTGATGTGGATTTCGTAGGACATCCGCTGGTTGATAAATTTAGGGATATAATACCGCCTTTTTTTAAACCATTCGATGAGAATAATGTTATTTTGGGTTTGTTGCCGGGAAGCAGGAAACAAGAAGTAAGTTCTCTTTTATCCAATATGGTTGCAACGGCTGATCTATTATATAAAGAAAACAAAATCAAACAAGCTGAAATTGTTAAAGTGGATCATCTGCCTGATGTATTGTATCAGAATGAGATTTCAGGGAAAGATAAATTTATCAAGATTGTCAGGGAGCCGTTACAGCAATGTCTACCGCGATTCGATTTGGTTCTTATCGCTTCCGGTACCGCTACTCTGGAAACCGGTTATTTCAGCGTTCCCATGGTTATTGTTTATAAAGTTCAGGCACTGACCTATTGGCTGGGGCGTTTGTTAATTCGTGTTAAAAATATTGGTTTGGTCAATATTGTAGCTGAAAAAGAGGTAGCTCCCGAACTGATCCAGCATAATTTTACACCAAAAAAGGCTTCAGGACTATTGAATAATTATTTAACAAAACAAGGCAACTTAGACAGTCGTAACTTACTGTTGCCCATAAGGGAGATGTTAGGCAAACCGGATGTATCCGAAAGAGTAGCAAAGCATTTACTTGATTTTATCCATTCAATTGGGAATAGATAATTATTTTTAGGGGGAACATTATGAAAAATCGAATAACAACCAGAATAGAAATCCCCGGTACTACTATTCGCTATTATAACCTATCAAAAAAGTCGTTCTTAGCCAAAGCATTTCCAGATAAATCGGAATTGATCAATATCTCAAAAAGCGGTGCAAGCTTTTTTGTAAATGAATCCTTGGATTTTGGCGAGAAATTAACGATGAAATTTTTCTTTCCGGATGGTAACATATTCAAATTGGCAGGACATGTTCGCTGGGTGAAAGATTCCGCACAATATTTAAATTATAACATTGGTGTATTGTTTTATCCCTTTGGAATCGGCAAAGGATATAATCCTCCAAAAGCACTGGAGTATTTTAAAATTGTTCACAAATTGGATAAAGTCATAATCGAAAAAAAGGATGAAACAGAAGAAGATTAACTCCAATCATCCTGCCTGAAATATTATCGGAAGCGGAGAAAAGACAGCCCGTCTGTGCTGTTTTGATCGATTATCCCGGTTTTAATTTAAAGATGGCCCGCCAGTTAAAAAAACTTGCCATTCCGGTAGTATATTACATCAGTCCGCAACTTTGGGCATAGGGACAATGGCGTATTGA